>NZ_JBHYIK010000007.1:0-21282 GCF_042739735.1 Amycolatopsis sp. NPDC059027
GTTCGGTGATGACCGAGGCCGGGGAGTCGGCGACCACCGAGGCGATCTCCATCCCGCGCAGCATCGGCCCGGGGTGCAGCACGATCGCGTGCTCCGGCAACAGGCCGAGCCGCCTTTCACTGAGGCCGTAGGCGATCGAGTACTCCCTCGCCGAAGGGAAAAACCCGCCGTGCATGCGTTCGGCCTGGACCCGCAGCATCATCACCGCGTCGACCGCGGGCAGCTCGGCGTCCAGATCGTGCGAGACGGTGACCGGCAAGCTCTCCACGCCGTAGGGCAGCAGCGTCGGCGGGGCCACCAAAACCACCTCGGCGCCCAGCGTCGAGAGCAGGTGGATGTTCGAGCGCGCGACCCGGCTGTGCAGCACGTCGCCGACGATCGCGATCCGGCGGCCGTTCAGCGAGCCGAGGCGTTCGCGCAGGGTGGCGGCGTCGAGCAGGGCCTGCGTCGGGTGCTCGTGCGTGCCGTCCCCGGCGTTGACGACCGCGGTGCCCGCCTCGGCCAGCCAGCCGGACAGCCGCTGCGCGGCACCGGAGGCGGGGTGGCGGATGATCACGCAGTCGGCGCCCGCGGCGGCGAGGGTGAGCGCGGTGTCGCGCAGCGATTCGCCCTTGTTCACCGAGGAGCTGGACGCCGAGACGTTGATCACGTCCGCGCTCATCCACTTCCCGGCGATCTCGAACGACACCCGGGTGCGGGTCGAGTTCTCGTAGAACAGCGTGACGACGGTGCGGCCGCGCAACGTCGGCAGCTTGCGGACCTCGCGGCCGAGCAGTGTGTGCTTCAGCTCGTCGGCGGTGTCCAGGATCGCGGTGGCCTGCGCCGCGTCCAGTCCGTCGGTGGCGAGCAGGTGTTTCACTGAGCCTCTCCTGATGCTTCAGCGGGGCGGAGCAGGACCGCGTCCCTGCCGTCCGTTTCGGACAGCAGCACGGACACACCCTCGGTGCGGGCGGTGGGCACGTTCTTGCCCACGTAGTCGGCCCGGATGGGCAGCTCGCGATGGCCGCGGTCGACCAGCACCGCCAGCTGGACCGCGCGCGGGCGGCCGTGATCGCGCAGCGCGTCGAGGGCGGCGCGGATGGTGCGGCCGGAGAACAGCACGTCGTCGACCAGGATCACCACCCGGTCGTCGATGCCCGCCGGCGGCAGCTGCGTCTGCTCCAGCGCGCGCGGGGGGCGGCGGCGCAGATCGTCGCGGTAGAGGGTGACGTCGAGGGCGCCCGTCGGCGGGCGGACTCCGGAGAACTCGGCCACGCGCTCGGCCAGCCTGGTGGCCAGCGGCGTCCCCCGGGTGGGAATGCCGAGCAACACCGGCGGCGGAGTGGTTCCCTCGTGCCCGGAACCGAGCGCGGTCTTCTCGATGACCTGATGGGCCATCCGGGCGATGGTGCGCGCGACATCGCCGGCCGACAGGAGCTCGCGCTCCCCGGCCGGTCCCGCCGCGCCACGCGGACGTGACGACACAGCGGACTCCTTCCCCGCCTCGCTGGACGGGTCCTTAAAGGACGTCGATCTCCTGCTTGGCGAGGAAATCGCACCGACAGTAGCAGGAGGACCCGCTCAGCCTTACGGGTGGTGTCCCGCACTCCGCCACCAGGTCGGACAACCTTCTGCTTGACCTGGTGACAACTATGCGTAACCATTACTCTGAGTATTCGACTCGAGAAGTCCCCTGGACCGGTCATCCCGGCCGAGCAGGGGGTGAAGAAACGGAGAACCACCAGATGGGCGATTACGCCAAGGCGCTCGGGGCCAAGCTCCGCGGTATCCGCCAGCAACAGGGCCTGTCCCTGCACGGGGTCGAGCAGAAGTCCGGCGGCCGCTGGAAGGCCGTCGTCGTCGGCTCGTACGAGCGTGGCGATCGAGCCGTCACCGTCCAGAAGCTGGCCGAGCTGGCCGACTTCTACGGCGTGCCGGTGGTCGAACTGCTGCCGGAGGGCCGGGTCCCCTCGGGTGCCGAGCCCGCCACCAAGATCGTCATCAACCTGGAGCGGCTCCAGCAGCTGCCCGCCGAGAAGGTGGGCCCGCTCGCCCGCTACGCGGCCACCATCCAGAGCCAGCGCGGCGACTACAACGGCAAGGTGCTGTCGATCCGCACCGAGGACCTGCGGTCGCTGGCGATCATCTACGACATGACCCCCGGCGAGCTCACCGAGCAGCTCATCGACTGGGGCGTTCTCCCGCCCGAGGCCCGTCCCTCGAAGGAGGACTGATCGGGCTCTGCTTGAGCGTTTTCGGTTGTGGGGAACCGAAAACGCTCAAGCACGTGTGACTTCAGAGCACCGCGCGGAGGCGGTCGGCGATGGTGCCGATGCGGCCGAGGACCCCGTTGACGAACCGGGGCGAGTCGTCGGTGGAAAGCGACTTCGCGAGGCCGACGGCCTCGTCGATGGCGACCGCGTCGGGCACGTCCGCCGACCAGAGCATCTCGTAGATCCCGACCCGCAGCACCGCGAGGTCCACCGGCGGCATCCGCTCCAGCGTCCAGCCGTGCGAGTGCTCCGCGAGCAGCTCGTCGATCTGCTCGCGCCGCCCGGTGACCCCTTCGACCAGTTCGATCGTGTAGTCCCCGATCGGGTCGACCTCGACCGCGCCGACCCGCTCGGACAGCAGCGTGACGGCGTCGGTCTCCCGCTGCCCGGCTTCGTACAGCATTTCCACGGCCCGCTGCCGGGCCTGGCGGCGGCTGATCGGCCCGCCGCGCTTCGGTTTCGGTTTCGGCGTCCCGTCCATCAGCTGGAGACGCGGCCCAGATAGCGGCCGTCACGGGTGTCGACCTTGATCTTCTCACCGGTGGTCAGGAACAGCGGGACCTGGATCTCCGCGCCCGTCTCCAGGGTGGCCGGCTTGGTGCCGCCGGTCGAACGGTCGCCCTGCAGGCCGGGGTCGGTGTGCTGCACGATCAGCTCGACCGAGGTCGGCAGCTCGATGTAGAGCGGGTTGCCCTCGTGCACCGCGACCTGGACCTCGGTGTTCTCCAGCAGGTAGTTCGCGTTGTCCCCGACGACCTCGGCCAGCACGGTGATCTGGTCGTAGGTGTCGCCGTCCATGAAGACGAAGTCGGCGCCGTCCTTGTAGAGGTAGGTCATGTTCCGGCGGTCGACGGTCGCGGTGTCCACCTTGGTGCCCGCGTTGAACGTCTTGTCGACGACCTTGCCGGTCAGCACGTGCTTGAGCGTGGTGCGGACGAACGCGCCGCCCTTGCCCGGCTTCACGTGCTGGAACGCGGTGACGGTCCACAGCTGGCCCTCGAGGTTGAGGACGAGCCCGTTCTTCAGGTCGTTGGTGGTGGCCACGAGCTTGCAGTCTCCTGTATCGGTGTTTCCCCGCGGTCGCTAGAGCTCCACGAGGTCCTTCGTGCTCTGGGTGAGGAGCTCCGGCTCGCCGTCTCGCACGACGAGCGTGTCCTCGATGCGGACGCCACCCCGGCCGGCGAGGTAGACGCCGGGCTCGACGGTGACCGCCATACCGGCGGACAGTGTACCGACGCCCGTGGTAGCGAGGCTCGGCGCCTCGTGGACGTGCAGGCCGACGCCGTGCCCGAGACCGTGCCCGAAGTCGTCGCCGTGCCCCGCGCCGGCGATCACCGACCGCGCCGCGGCGTCCACTTCGGACAGTACGGCGCCGGGCCGCACGGCCGCGGTCCCCGCCGCCTGCGCGCGGCGTACCAGGTCGTAGACCTCCCGCTGCCAGTCCGCGGGCTCACCGAGCACGAACGTGCGGGTCATGTCGGAGTGGTAGCCGTCGACGGTGGCGCCGAAGTCCAGTTTCACGAAGTCGCCGGTGGCCAGCACGGTGTCGCCGTACTGGTGGTGCGGGATGGCCGAGTTCGCGCCGGTGGCCACGATCGACCGGAACGAGGGCTCCGACGAGCCGTGCTCCAGCATCCGGTTCTCCAGGTCCCTGGCCACCTCGCGCTCGGTGCGGCCGGGCCGCAGTCCCCCGGCGGCGAGCAGATCGGCCAGCGCGCGGTCGGCCGCGGCGCAGGCCTCGCGCAGCGCGGCGATCTCGGCGTCGTCCTTGATCAGCCGCAGCTGTTCGACCAGGCCGGGGGTGCGGATCAGCTCGACCGCGGCGAAACCGGCCTTCAGCGACTCGTGCTGTTCGACGCTGACGTGCTGGCTTTCGAACCCGGTCCGGCCGTAGGTCCCCGGGGCGGCGGCCGCGCGGGTGGCGAGCGCCGCCGCGCTGGCGCGCTCCAGCACCCGCTCGAGATCCGGCACCTCGGCCGCGGACTGGGTGTCGTAGCGGCCGTCGGTGCAGAAGACGGTGTGCTGTTCGCCCCCGGCGTGGACGAGCAGGGCGGCGTTCGATCCGGTGAACCCGGTCAGGTAGCGGATGTTGGTGAGGTCGGTGACGAGGAGTGCGTCGACCCCGGCCTCGGAGAGCAGGCTGCGCAGCGCCGCGCGTCGGCGTGAATGGGTTTCAACCACGCCGCCAGCCTAGTGGTCCCGTCCCCCTCCTTTGGTGGTGTTCCCCCCGCGGCCGGGGTACCCGGCGGCCCACACGCGATACCCACACGCGGCGCCTACACTGCGAAGATGCCTGGCTGGTTGACTCGCGGGTTGGTGATGGCGCTGGTGCACGGCGCCGCCGTCACGGTGCTCGCCAAGTACTCGGTGTACCACCCGACCGACCAGGCGTTCCCGATCTCGATCGCGCTCGCGCTGCTGGTCGGCGCCGCCGCGCTGTGGAGCGCCGTGGACGCGTGGCTCGACCGCCCCGACCGCGGCCGGAACTGGTTCGTCGCGGCGCTGATCACCGGGCCGCTGGCCGGGGTGCTCTACGTGATCGGGCGGGCGGTGTTCGTCGATCAGACCGGCACGTCCGAGCTGGGCGCGGCGCTCACCGGCGGTGCCGCCTTCTCCGCGCTGCTCGTGCTGGTCCCGGCCGGGCTGGGGCTGTTCGTCGGCGCGCGGATCGGGCACGCGTCGCCCGGCAGGCGGGCCGCTCAGCCGCCGAGCGAGGAAGCCCGCGGATAGCCGTCCCACCGCGCGGGCGGGATCCGGACGACCGCGGAGTCGTTGGCCGCCACGATCCCGGTGTCCGGCAGGCCCCACAGGGTGTCCCGGTCCAGCAGGACGCCGAGCGGGCGTCCCTCCGCCTGCACGACCGTCGCCTCGGCCCGCAGCCGCGCGGCCAGCGGGAACCGCGCGGCGGGCGCGACCGGGTGATCGGCCACCTGCCCGGCCAGCGCGACGGCCACGGCCCGCCGGTCGACGCGGACGAGTTTCCCGCCGCGCACGAGGTCCATGGTCCGCTCCGGCGAGGGCATCGCCAGCCCGTCGAAGGTGGTCGCGGTCCGCTCGGGGGTGGCGCAGCCCTTGACGCCCAGCGCGTCGAGCCCGAAGTGCCGGAGCCCGGTCGGCGCGCCCGTGGCGTCGAGTCCGGTCGCGCGCACGACGTCGAGCGGCACCCGGTCGCAGGGCCCGGCGAGGTCGAGCGGGGCGTGCCCGTCCGGGCGGCGGACGAGGCCGGGGCCCTCCTTCCAGTCCCCGCCGATGACGAGCGGGCGATAGGGCTGCTCGGTGAAGTCCCTGGTCCAGAACGTGAGGGTGGTGCCTTCGGCGGTCTCGTGGGCGATCACGAACGCGTCGAGCGCCCCCGACCACATCAGGTCGGCGCTGAACCCGTCCACGATCGACCGCTCCCGCGGCGCGGTGGTGGACGGCACCGGGCCGAAGCCCTTCGGCCCGAGCGCCTCGACCCCGGCGGAGAACGCCGGATCGTGCGACCGGACGAGGAACTGGCCCGCCCCGTTCCAGCCCGCCGCCTTGCCGGTGGTGTCGGTGAACATCAGGTAGTACCAGCCGTCGAGGAACACCACCGAGGGCTGGCCCGCGCCGTAGACGTTGTCGCGGTGCACGTCGTGCGACGGCCCCAGGATGGGCCGCCCGCCCGCCGCCCGCGTCCAGTGCACCCCGTCCTGGCTGGTCGCGAGGCCGACGGCGTTGCCGAGCGCGTGGTCACCCGCGGCGCCGGTGTAGTACAGGAAGTAGGTCGTGCCGATCCGCAGCACCGACGGGTCGCAGGTGTGCATCCCGTCGAACCCGCCCGGCGCGCCCGACAGCACGGCGGCCGGGGCACCGCCGTCCGGACCGGTGAAGGGTCCGTCGGCCGACGGACCCTCGGCGTAGAGGATGTCGTCGCCGGGCGGCGGCGCGCTGCCGTACTGGCTGCACCACCACATCCGGGTCCGCCCGCCGTCGAGCATCACCGACGGGACGTAGTTGTAGACCGCGTCCTCGCCGCCCGCGGCGACGACGCCACCGCTCTGGCGAGGAGTGCCGGTCGCCAGGCGGACGTCGGCCACCTTCGCCTGGCTCGGCGCCGTCTGCGCCACCGGTCTGTCCACTTGGGACTGCGCGTAGCCGTCGCTGCAACCGGCGAGCACGAGACAGCCGCAGACGGCTGCGGAAAAGGCGCGGGCGACTCGCCTGCCCCCACGACGAATCGGGCGCACGATCGCCGAGTGTAGCGAGGTCTCACCTTGTCGAGTGACCCCCGCCAGTGGGTCACTCGATCGCGACCAGTTCGACCTCGAAGCCGTCCTCGTCCTCCAGGTACGCGGCGTAGTGCTCCTCGCCGCCCGCGTGGGGATAGCGGTCGGCGAACAGTGGCCGCCAGCCGTGGTCCGCCGACTCGGCGGCGAGCGCGTCCACCTGGGTCCGGGTGGCCACGTGCAGCGCGAGGTGGTTCAGCCCCGGTCGCGTCCGCTCGTGCGTCCCGCCGCTCAGCGCCGGGGATTTCTCCACCACGAGGTAGCTCGGCCCGAGCCGCCAGCTGACTCCGGCGGACCAGCGTTGGTATTCGCGCCAGCCGAGCGCGGTCAGCAGCCAGCCCCAGCTACGTTCCGCGCGGGCGAGGTCGGGCACCCACAGCTCGACGTGGTGCGGACGGCCGTGCGCGGTGGGCAGCGCGACCAGCACGCGGTGCGCGGCGCCGTGGTACTCGTCGCCTCCCATGTCGAGAAAGCCGAGACGCCGCAACACTTTCCGGCTGGCGGCGTGGTCTTCGCGCACGAGCGCCCACACCGCGGGCAGGCCGAGCGTGGCGAGCCCGTGGCCGAGCAGCGCCCGCACGGCCTCGGTCGCCAGGCCCTGTCCGCTGTGCCCGGGGGCGATGTAGTACCCGACCTCGGCGACGCCGTCCGGCAGCCGCCGCGACGGGCTCAGATGGGCGATGCCGATGAACTCGCCGTCGTGGTCGATCGCCCAGTGGCCCTGCCCGGCCGGTCCGTCGTAGGACAGGCGGCGGTCCATCATGGCGTGGAAGTGCGCCGGATCGCTCAGGTCGTTCCCGAGGAACCGGCTCATCTCCGGGTCGGCGAAGATCCGGGCAGCGGCGACGGTGTCGGCTTCGGTCAGCGCACGCAGCCGCAGCCGCGGGGTGGTGAGTTCGGGGACACTCACCGCGCGTTGTCGGCGAGCCAGCGCAGCGCGAGCCGGTAGCCGTCGACGCCAAGACCGGCGATGACACCGGTGGCGACGTCCGAAAGCACGCTGTGGTGCCGGAACTGCTCGCGTTTGTGGACGTTCGAGATGTGCAGTTCGATCAGCGGCGCCGTGAGCTGGGCCGCCGCGTCGCGGACCGCGATCGAGTAGTGCGTCCAGGCCCCGGCGTTGAGGACGACCGGGTTGCCGCCGTCGGCGGCCTCGTGCAGCCAGCCGACCAGCTCGCCCTCGTGGTCGGTCTGCCGGACGTCGACGTCGAGGCCCAGCTCCGCGCCGGTGTCGACGCACAGCGCGATGAGCTCGTCGTGGGTGGTGGCGCCGTAGACGCCGGGTTCCCGCTTGCCGAGCCGCCCGAGGTTGGGGCCGTTGAAGACGAAGACCTTCACAGCAGCACGCTCCCGCTGTTCTGCTCCCCGGCCGCGACCGCCGAGTACGCGGCGGCCAGCAGCGCCGGGTCGGGACCCTCCAGCCTGCCCGGCTTGGCGAGCCCGTCGAGGACGACGAAGCGCAGGACACCGGAGCGGGTCTTCTTGTCGCCCTTCATGGTTTCCAGAAGCTGCGGCAGCGCTGTCGGGTCGTAGGTGGTGGGCAGCCCGAGCAGGCGCAGCACGGAGGCGTGCCGCTCGGCCGTCGCGTCGTCGAGCCGCCCGGCGAGGCGGGCCAGTTCGGCGGCGAACACGAGGCCGACACTCACCGCCGCGCCGTGCCGCCAGCGGTAGCGCTCGCGGCGCTCGATGGCGTGGCCGAGGGTGTGGCCGTAGTTGAGGATCTCGCGCAGATCCGACTCGCGCAGATCCGCGGCCACGACGTCGGCCTTGACCTGGATGGAGCGGCGGACCAGCTCGGCCAGCACCTCGCCGGTCGTGTCGACCGCGGCGGCCGGGTCGGCCTCGACGAGTTCGAGGATCTTCGGGTCCGCGATGAACCCGGTCTTGACGACCTCGGCCATCCCGGCGACGAGCTCGTTCGGCGGCAGCGTCTCCAGCGTGGCCAGGTCGACCAGCACCGCGCTCGGCTCGTGGAACACACCGACGAGGTTCTTGCCCGCCTCGGTGTTGATGCCGGTCTTGCCGCCGACCGCGGCGTCGACCATGCCCAGCAGCGTGGTCGGCACGTTGACCAGGCGCACCCCGCGCATCCAGGTGCCCGCGACGAACCCGGCGAGATCGGTGACCGCGCCGCCGCCGAGACCGACCACGACACCGCGGCGGTCGAGCCCGATGCGGCCGAGCACCTCCCAGCAGAAGCTCGCCACGGTGAGCGCCTTGCCGTCCTCCGCGTCGGGGATCTCGACGCGGTGGGCGTCGATCCCGGCCTCGATCAGCTCCTCGCGGACGGTTTCGGCCGTCGTGGTCAGCGTCGGCGGGTGGATCAGCGCGACCTTGGACGCGTCCGTCAGCTGCGCGGTGAGCTCGTCGAGCAGACCGCGGCCCACCAGGACGTCGTACGGCTTCGCGGTGGCGACCGGGATACGGACCGGGTCGGACATCGTGCTCCTTCGTCAGTTGGGCCGCTGCTCGGCGGCGAGCCCCTCGATGCGGGCCACGAGCAGGTCCACCAGTTCGTCCGGGGTGCGCTCGTCGGTGTCGACCTCGATCGTGGCCACTTCGCGGTACACCGGGAGCCGGGCGTCGAGCAGTGCCTTGTAGGTCGCCCGCGGGTTGACCCCGGCGAGCAGCGGGCGCGCGGTGGACAGTCCGGTGCGCTGGATCCCCGCCGCCATCCCGACGTTGAGGAAGACGACGGTGTGCGCGGCCAGCCGGGCCCGGGTGCCGGGAGTGATCGGCGCTCCCCCGCCGAGGGAGAGTACGCCGTCGTGCTCGGCGAGCGCCGTCGCGACAGCCTCTTCCTCCAGCGCGCGGAAGGCGGGTTCGCCGTCCTCCGCGAAGATGTCCGAGATCGCGCGCCCGGCGCGGGCGACGATGTCGTCGTCGGTGTCGCGGAAGGCGACGCCGAGCCGGGCGGCCAGCAGCGGGCCGACCGTGCTCTTGCCCGAGCCCGGCGGTCCGACGACCACCGCGCGGGGGGTCACCAGCGCTCCTCGAGCGCCTTCAGGTAGGCCTGCGCGTTGCGCTTGCTCTCCTCGAGCGAGTCGCCGCCGAACTTCTCCAGCGCGGCGTCGGCGAGGACGAGCGCGACCACCGACTCCAGCACGACCCCGGCGCGCGGGACCGCGCAGACGTCGGACCGCTGGTGGATCGCGACGGCGGGCTCCCCGGTCGTGACGTCCACAGTGGACAGTGCTTTCGGGACGGTCGAGATCGGCTTCATGGCCACGCGGACGCGCAGCGGCTCGCCGTTGGTGATGCCGCCCTCGAGCCCGCCCGCGCGGTTGGACCGCCGGGTGACCCCGACCGGGCCGGAACCGCGGTCGATCTCGTCGTGGGCCTGGCTCCCCCAGCGACGCGCCGTGGTGAAGCCGTCGCCGACCTCGACCCCCTTCATCGCCTGCACGCCCATCAGCGCGCCCGCGAGCCGGGCGTCGAGCCTGCGGTCCCAGTGCACGTGGGAGCCGAGGCCCGGCGGCAGGTCGTAGGCGATCACCTCGATCACGCCGCCGACGGTGTCACCCGCCTTCCGCACCGCGTCGACCTCGGCGACCATCGCCTCGGTGCCCTGGGAGCCGAAGGCACGCACCGGGCTCTCGTCGATGGCGGGCAGGTCCGCCGCGGTGGGCAGCGGGCCTTCGGGAGCGTCGGCGCCGCCGATGGACACCACGTGGCTCAGGATCTCGATGCCGAGCAGCTGGCGCAGGTAGTTGCGCGCCACCGTGCCCAGCGCCGTGCGCGACGCCGTCTCCCGCGCGCTCGCCCGCTCCAGCACCGGCCTGGCCTCGCTGAAGCCGTACTTCTGCATGCCGGGCAGATCGGCGTGCCCCGGCCGGGGCCGGGTGAGCGGCTCGTTGCGGGCGAGCCCGGCCAGCTCCTCGGGGTCCACCGGGTCGGCCGCCATGACCTTTTCCCACTTGGGCCATTCGGCGTTCTCGATGTGGACCGCGATCGGGCCGCCCTGGGTGAGCCCGTGGCGCACGCCGCCGAGGAACTCGATGTGGTCGGTCTCGAAGCCCATGCGGGGACTGCGCCCGAAGCCGAGCCGGCGACGGGCCAGCTGCTCGGTCACGTCCGTGGTCGTGACGCCCACACCGGCGACCATGCCTTCGAGCACGGCGGCGAGTGCGGGTCCGTGTGATTCACCCGCGGTGATCCAGCGCAACACCTGACAGATCCTGTCACGCCGCCACGACCGGGCGCGCAAGGACTCCCCTCCCGCGCGGGGCCACCGCGCACGGTCAGCCGGGCACCACCTCCGCTCCGGCCGAGGGCAGGACCGCGCACAGCCAGGCCGCCGCGAGCAGGCCGGGGCCGTGCGGGACCCCGGGCGCCTGCCCGCGCGTGCTCCCGCGGCACATCGCGAGCGCCACACTGAGCAGCGCCGCGGCCACCGCGCCGAGCAGCACGGCGGGCCAGCCGACCGCGGCGAGCACGGCTCCGAGGACCCCCGACAGCTTCACGTCGCCCGCGCCGAGCGAGCCGGGCGCGCACAGGTGGATCAGCGCGTGCGCGCCCCCGAAGACCGCCGCCCCGGCCAGTGCGCGGCCCGCCAGCGCCGGGCCGCCGCCCGTCGCCGCGGCCGTGGCGAACGCGGCCGCGAAGGCGGGATACGCGGGCAGGGTGAGGACGTCCGGCAGCCGCAGATGACGCAGATCCGCCAACGCCAGCGGGACGGCGAGGACGGTCAGCAGGCAGGGCACCGGGAGCCACCAGCCCGGCCAGCCGCCGGACTGCCAGCGCCAGCAGACGACGCCGAGCCCCAGCGCCACGAGCCCGGCAGCGGGCGGCACGGCGATCGGCGCGTCCGCCCGGCGCAGCAGGGCGGCGGTCGCCGGGGCCGTGGCCGCTCCGGCGACCGCGAACAGGAGAAGAAGCAGTCCGCAGTACACCTGATCCACGCTGCCCCTGGGCACCTCACCAGCGCAAACCCCGGACGGCACGACTGGACCGCTCGTACCGTTCCCGCCCTTTGTTCACCCGTCCGGCCCAGCGTCGGGGGCCCTGAAGGACGCCTTCGGTGCGGTGAGTGCGCTGAAGGGGGACGGCAGCACGGCCCACCCCCAGACAACCGGCGTCAGCCCCCCGCGGTGGACCGGCCGGGCGCGGCGCGCGGGGGGGCCACTTACCCCCCCATGCGGGGCGGTTATGGCCCTCACGGCGTCCTTCAGCACGGCCAACGCACTGAAAGCGTCCTTCAGCACCCGGCGGTGAACCGGACGGGCGCGGCGCCCGTGTCCAGGGGTATGACTGCCGAACCGCATTCCCGCCGTTCCGTCCTCACCGCCGGCGCGGCCGTGGCGGGCGCCGCCGTCGGCGCCGTCGCCCTGTCCTCCTGCGGCACGTCGGGCAACGCCGCCACGGCGGGCACGAAGAACGCCCAGCCCGCACCGGCGCCCGGTCAGCCGCTGGTGGCGCTCGCCGACGTCCCGGTGGGCGAGGCCAAGGCCGCCAAGGGGCCCGACGGCTCGGACATCGTCGTGGCCAGGACCGCGGAGAACACCGCGGCGGCGTTCAGCGCGATCTGCACGCACCAGGGCTGCACCGTGGCCCCGCAGGGCGCCGAGCTGAAGTGCCCGTGTCACGGGTCGGTGTTCGACGCGCTCACCGGCGCGGTCAAGAACGGGCCCGCGAAGCAGCCGCTGCCGCCGGTCAAGGTCAGGGTCGACAACGGGCAGATCGTCACCGGATAGCCGGAAAACGCCGAATGCCCTTTGTGGACAGTCGAACTGTCCACAAAGGGCATTCGAGATCTTTCAGGCACCCCAGGTGAAAACCCGGTCGCCCGCGGTCACCTCGCTGCCCTCCGCCAGTCCCGAGAGCGCCTCGGCCTGCGCGTCGAGCGCCACCACGGGTACGATCGCGGAGTACCCGGCCTCGGCCACCGCGGTGGGGTTCCAGCCGACGATCGGCTGACCGGCGCGCACCTGCTCACCCTTGACGACGTGCAGGGTGAAGCCCTCGCCCTTCTCCTTCACCGTGTCGATGCCGAGGTGGACCAGCACCGCGCGGCCGTCCTCGCCCGCCACCACGAACGCGTGCGGGTGCAGCGTCATGATGGTGCCGTCGATCGGCGCGACCGCGTCGGCGGGACCCTCCGCGGGCCGGACGGCGATGCCCGGGCCCACCATGGCCTGCGCGAACACCGGATCGGGGACCTCGGTCATGGCCACCGCGCGCCCGGCGACCGGGCTCAGGACGTCGAGGCTCACAGCAGGTCCTCGATGTCGCTGGCGATGTTGTCGGCCTCCGGCCCGACGATCACCTGAAGAGCCGTCGAGCCCATCTTCACGACGCCCATCGCGCCCGCGGCCTTGAGCGCGGCCTCGTCGACGACGCTCATGTCTTCGACCTCACACCGCAGCCGGGTGATGCATCCCTCGATTTCGGTCAGGTTGTCCGCACCGCCGAGTGCCGCGAGAATCTTTTCCGGCCTGTCATCCGCCATCGCGGTCTCCTTGTTCCCTGTTGGTTTTCCACCTGGGGCGAAGCTGACGATCCAGCTGTACTACGCCGTTCGTCGGCATGCACCCCACCGCTGGCCACGAACGCATAACGGTGGTTGACACCCGCTCGTGCGGCGGAGCATCCTGCCCCATCAGACATTGGTCTAGACCGGAACGTACCAATCTTCCGGCCCGGATGCGAGCACCGGCCCCAGTGGCCTTCGACGAGGAGGGTGACGAATATGAGCGCGGCCGCGCCCGTCCCGCCACCCGATCGGGTCGTCAATGGACCGACCCCGAAACACGCCCAGCTGCGGGAAATACTGCGCCGGACGGTCGAGCGGGAACTGCCGCCCGGCGCGCCGATCCCGTCCGAGCGGGACCTCGCCCAGCGCTACGGCGTCTCGCGGCTGACCGTGCGCTCGGCGATCGGCAAGCTGGTCGAAGAGGGGTTGCTCGCCCGCGTCCGCGGCAAGGGCACCTTCACCGCGGCCCGCCGGATGGAGCTGCAGGTCTACCTGATGTCGTTCACCGACGACATGCTCCGCCGCGGGCTGACCCCGGCCACCGAGGTGGTGGCGACCTCCACCGAGGTCCCGCCCGCCACCTCCGCGCAGGCACTCGGCCTCGCCGACGGCGTACCCGCGCATCACCTGGTCCGGCTGCGCCGCGCCGACGGCGTCCCGCTCGCGGTGGAGCGCGGCTGGTACCACGCGGGCCGCACGCCCGGCCTGCTCGACCTCGATCTGAGCCGTTCGCTCTACGCGCAACTCGCCGACGCGTACGGCGCCCGCCCCGACCACGCGTGGCAGACGGTCTGGGCCGAATCCGCGGACCGCGAAACCGCACGGTTGCTCAACATCCGCGCCGGCAGTCCGCTTCTCGTCTTCCGCAGGGTCTCCAGCGCGAACGGGGAACCCGTGGAGGACATGACTTCCTGGTACCGGGGAGACCACTACCAGGTGACTATGCAGTTGGACCGGAACGCCCCGGATTCCGGCCATCAACCCCATGGAGGTAATCGATGAGCGCCACCACCGCGGAGGGGGCGAAGAAGAAGGGCGGAGGAGGGCTCGCCGGCCTGCAGCGCTTCGGCCGCAGCCTGATGCTCCCCATCGCCACTCTGCCCGCCGCAGGTCTGCTCAACCGCTTCGGCCAGGACGACCTGCTCGGCAAGGACGGGCTGGGCTGGAACAAGGTCGCCGGCGTCATCGGCGCGGCGGGCAGCAGCCTGTTCAACTGGCTGCCGCTGCTGTTCGCCGTCGGCATCGCGGTCGGTTTCGCCCGCAAGGGTGACGGCTCGACCGGTGTCGCCGCCGTCGTCGGCTTCGTCGTGTTCAACAGCGTCGTGCAGGTCTTCGCGCCGATCAAGGAACTGGAGGGCTACAAGGCGGACAGCGGCTGGGAACTGCAGCCGATCCACTGGCCCTACAGCGTGCTGGGCGGCGTCGTCGTCGGCCTGGTGTCGGCGATCCTGTGGCAGCGCTACCACCGCATCAAGCTGCCCGCCTGGCTGGCGTTCTTCGGCGGGCGCCGGTTCGTGCCGATCATCACCGCGCTCACGATGATCATCCTCGGCGTGATTTTCGGCCTGCTGTTCAAGTACATCGACCAGGGCATCCACAACGTCGGCCAGGCGGTGGTCGGCTCCCCGGTCGTCGGTGGCGGCGTCTACGGCCTGCTGAACCGGCTGCTCATCCCGGTCGGCCTGCACCAGCTGCTGAACGTGCCGGTGTGGTTCGTCTTCGGCGGTGGCGACCTGAACAACTTCTTCCACCACGTCCAGGGGTCCGGCTCGTTCATGACCGGGTTCTTCCCGATCTTCATGTTCGCGCTGCCCGCGGCCGCGCTGGCGATCATGCAGTCCGCCAAGCCGAGCCAGCGCAAGGTCGTCGGCAGTGTGATGATCGCGGCCGCGCTGACCGCGTTCGTCACCGGTGTCACCGAACCGATCGAGTTCTCGTTCATGTTCGTCGCGTGGCCGCTGTACGTGTTCCACGCGGTGATGACCGGCATCTCGCTGGCGCTGGTGAACGCGCTGGGGATCAAGCTCGGTTTCTCTTTCTCCGCCGGGGCGATCGACTTCGCGCTCAACTCCTCTTTGGACACCGCGCACAAGGCGTGGCTGCTGATCCCGATCGGCCTCGTGTTCGCGGTCATCTACTACGTCGTGTTCCGCTGGGTCATCACCAAGTGGAACCTGCGTACCCCGGGCCGTGAGGACGACTCGATCGAGTCCGACCTCGAGAAGACCGCCGCGAAGTAGACTCGGACCGCAACACAGAGAAAGACGAAAGAGGACGAACATGCCGGAGAAACGTGTCACCGTGGCGAGCAAGGTCGGCCTGCACGCCAGGCCCGCCGCGCTGGTCGCCAAGGCGGCCGCCGCACAACCCGTCGCGGTGCGGATCGCCAAGGACGGCGGTGACCCGGTGGCCGCCGGCAGCGTGCTCAACCTGATGACGCTCGCCGCCGGGTACGGCGACGAGGTCGTCATCAGCGCCGAAGGTGAAGGCGCTCAGGCCGCCGTCGACGCGGTCGCCGAACTGGTCGCGACCGACCTCGACGCGTAGGCCGCTCCAGGGGTAGCTGTGCGAGCCGTGCGGGGGGGGGGGGGGGGGGGGCCCGCGGGCCCCCCCCCCGCCCCCGGGCTCTCCCCCTCAGCCCGCCACCGGCACGGCGGCCGGGGCGCCGAACCACGTGGACAGGGCTTCCGCCAGCCCGTCCGTACCCGCCTCCGACGTCGCCCAGGCGACGTAGCCGTCCGGGCGGACGAGCAGTCCCGCGACGTCCGGATGCGCGCCGGTCACCCGGACCCGGTCGTCAAATCCCCTTGCGGTGGCAAGGATTTCGTCGTCGTCGGACAGCAGCAACGCCTTGCCGTCGCGAACCTCGGGCACCGGCCCCGGCAGGAACCGGCCCACCCGCGGATGCGCGTCCGGCGCGTAGTCGATGTCCACGCCGTTCACCATCGCGATGAACTTGTCCCGCACCACCGGGATCGCCAGCGTCTCGCTCATCACCTCGCGCAGTGCCTCGATCTGGGGCCCCGGACGCATCAACGCCACCTGCGCGCGGGTGTTCCGCAGAACCCGCGCCCCCACCGGATGCCGCTCCGCGTGGTAAGTGTCCAAAAGGGACTCGGGCGCGATCCCGCGGACGACGAGGCCGAGCTTCCAGCCGAGGTTCATCGCGTCCTGCATCCCGAGGTTCAGCCCCTGCCCGCCGATCGGCGAGTGGACATGCGCGGCGTCCCCGGCCAGCAGCACGCGCCCCTTGCGGTACGTCGCCGCCTGCCGGGTGTTGTCGCTGTAGCGGATCCCGGCTTCCACGCGCTTCACGGCGATGTCCCGTCCGGTGACCCGGCGGAGGCTGCCGATCAGTTCTTCGGCGGTGAACAGCGCGTCGCGGTCCGCCGGTCCCCCGTCGAATTCGATCGTGGCGATCTCGCCCCGGACCATCGACAGGTTGACGAGGCCGCCGGGCGCACGCACGGACGAGGTGAGCGAATCGGGGTCGGCCAGTTCCGCCACCACGGTCCGGCCGGTCATCGTCGCGTCGGTCCCGGGGAACTCGATCCCGGTCTTCCGGCGTACCACGCTGCGACCGCCGTCGCAGCCGACCAGGTACGCCGCGCGCTCGGTCCGGCCGTCGTCGGCGACGACGGTCACCGACTCGCCATCGTCGACGACGTCGGCGACGGTCCAGCCATGTTCGATCCGCACCCCCAGCTCGCGGGCCCGATCGGCGAGGATCTGTTCCAGCGCGTGCTGTTTCATCAGATAGTTCGGCGTGGCCCCGCCACCTTCGCCCGCCTCCTTGAGCAGCGGCAGCCCGCCGAAGTGCCCCCTCGCCCTGCCCTCGCGGACCAGCCGCAGCAACACCTCGGGCGCGTCGCGGCCACCCGGCAGCTCGCCCATGGCGGCGAACACCGCCTCCTGCGCCTCGGCCAGCGGCCCGAGCAGGTCGCGCATCGCCAGCGACTGCGTGGTGCGCCCGTTGACGCCACGCAGCCCGAGACTGCGGGCGCGGCGCGCGGCGCCGTCCGGTGCGGACTCCAGCACCAGCGGGTCGGCCCCGGCCAGCTTCAGCTCGCTCGCCAGCAGCAGCCCCACCGGACCGCCCCCGGCCACGATCACATCCGTCATGATCCACTCCCGGTATTTACGCTGTAAATTTACAACGTAAATACTCCGGACTAGACTCGGCGCTGTCAAGGAACACATCGACCGAGGAGACCGCCCGTGGCCCGACGAGAGCCGCTCAACAGGGAGAAAGTCCTGGACGCGGCATTGGCGCTCGCCGACAGCGAAGGCCTGGACGGGCTGACCATGCGCAAGCTCGCCAAGACGCTCGGCGTCGAGGCCATGGCGCTGTACAACCACGTCTCGAACAAGGCCGACATCCTCGACGGCATCACGGAGCGGGTGATGGCCGGCATCCCGAGGGCCGACCCCGCCCTGCCGTGGGCCGAACGTGTGCGGTCGCTGGCGCTGGGCATGTACCGGACCTACCGGCGCCATCCCGTCGTACCGCTGGCGATGGCGTCCGACCAGGCGAACCCGACCTCCCGTATCGCCTTGCTCCCCATCGAAGAACTGCTCGGCGCGCTCGCCGAGGCCGGTTTCGGCGGCGACGAGCTCCGCCGGATGACGGCCGCGGTCAACGGCCTGGTGTTCGGCTCACTGCTCCTGGTCACCTCGGGGTTCGGCAACGAACTGCCGGGGCCGGAGCAGCTGGCGCCGTTCTCCGCCGTCGACGCGGGCGAGTTCCCGCACTTCAGCAGGTTCCTGGGCACCTTGCCGCGGCTCGACCCGGACAAGGACTTCGAGCGGGCGCTGGACGTGCTGATCGCCGGCCTGAAAGCCACCGCGGCGGCGAAGTCCCCCGGCGGCACGGCCTGAGGCGGTTCCCATACGCTGGCGCCATGGACAGCGTGCGCCTGAGCGACGAATGGCCGGTCGAAACCGCCGCGACGGCGGTGGTGGGCGCGGACGGCGCCGTGCTCGGGACCCACGGGGACACCCGGCACCCGTTCCGGCTCGCGTCGGTCACCAAGCCGCTGACCGCCTACACCGCGCTGATCGCCGTCGAAGAGGGCGTGTTCGAGCTGGACACTCCGGCCGGGCCCGAAGGCTCGACCGTGCGGCATCTGCTCGCGCACACCTCCGGGCTCGCCTTCGACGCGCACAAGGCGATGGCCGCGCCCGGCACCAGGAGGCTCTACTCCAACGCCGGGTTCGAGCAGCTCGCCGACGCGCTGACCGAGCACTCGGGCATCCCGTTCGCGCAGTACCAGGCCGAGGCGCTGCTCGGCCCGCTCGGCATGTCCACCACCCGGCTCGACGGCTCCCCCGCGTCCGGCGCCGTGTCCACTGTGGACGACCTGGTCGCCTTTGCGGCCGAGCTCCAGGCGCCGAAGCTGATCGACGCGGGCACGGTGCGCGAGGCGACGAACGTCGTGTTCCCCGGGCTTTCCGGTGTGCTGCCCGGTTTCGGGCACCAGAAGCCGAACGACTGGGGCCTCGGCTTCGAGATCCGCGACCACAAGAGTCCACACTGGACGGGATCGTCGAGTTCGCCCGCGACGTTCGGCCACTTCGGACAGTCCGGGACGTTCCTGTGGGTCGACCCGGAAGCCCGCGCGGCGTGTGTCGCGCTCACCGACCGCGCCTTCGGCCCGTGGGCGGCCGAGGTGTGGCCGCCTTACACCGACGCGGTGCTGGCGGAGCTGCGCGGCTGATGCGGCCCCGGCGCGGCGCGCTCGCCGCCGTCCTGCTGCTGACACTGACGGCCTGCGCCCCGGCGTCGCCCGAACCCCAGCCCCAGCCCCAGCCCCGGCCTGGGCAGGCCGCCGATCGGGCCGAGGCGGTGACCCCGCCGCTGGGCACCAACGGCGCGGCTGTCCCCGAACTGCGCTGGACACCGTGTCACGGCGCGTTCCAGTGCGCGAGCGCCCCGGTGCCGCTGAGCTACCGCGAACCGCGGGGAAAGACGATCACGCTGTCGGTGATCAAGCTCCCGGCGAAGGATCCCGCGCACCGGGCCGGAACGCTGTTCGTGAACTTCGGCGGACCGGGCACGGACGGCGTCGGCGAGCTGACCCGATTCGGGCCGCACTATCCCGACGAAGTGCGTGCCCATTACGACCTGGTGAGCTTCGACCCGCGCGGCATCGGCGGTTCGGCGCCGGTCAGCTGTCCCGGCGCGGACGAGCCGAAGGCCGAAGGTTCGCCGCTGCGCCCGGACCAGCACGACGCCTTCTACGCCGCGAGCGCAGCCGTCGGCAAGGCGTGCGCGGCCGGGTCGGGCGAGCTGCTCGACCACCTTTCGACGGCGAACGTGGCGCGCGACCTGGACCTGCTGCGCCAGGCCGCCGGGGACAGGGAGCTGAACTACTACGGCTACTCCTACGGCACGTATCTCGGTGGCACGTATGCGAACCTGTTCCCTGGCTCGGTGCGTTCGATGGTGCTCGACGGCACGCTCGACCTGGTCGCCAACGCGACCGGGAAGCCGGGGCAGGAGCACGCCCCGGTCGACGTCCGCGCGGATGTCGCCTCGGCCCAGCAGGAAGAACTCGAGCACTTCTTCGCCGTGTGCGCCGCCGCCGGGCCGAAATGCGCGTTCTCGCAAGGAGATCAACGGCGGAAGTTCGCCGGCATCTTCGCGAAGCTGAGCCAGGGACCGGTCGGCGGCGTGACCCTGGCTTCGCTGCTGCAGACGATCGACAGCGCGTTGTACCTCTCGCCGCGCTGGAAGTCGTTGGGACAGACGCTGAACTCCCTCGCCGCATCCTCGGCCGGCGCGGCGGACACGCGGCCACCGGTGCTGGATCCGTATGTCCCGGTGCACAACGGCGGGTTCCTTGCGGTGCAGTGCGTCGACAGCGACAACCCGCAGAGCCCGGCCGACTACGACAAGCTGGCCGCGAGCGAGCAAGCGCGGCAACCGTATTTCGGGCTCGCCGCGGTGTTCTCGCTGACGCAGTGCATCGGCTGGCCCGGCCACGACGCGGACCGCTACACCGGGCCGTGGAACCGGCAGCGGAAGAACCCGATCCTGGTGGTCAACAACCGGTTCGACCCCGCGACGCCGTTGAGCAACGCGCGGGCGACCGCGGCCGAACTCGGCGACGGGCACGTGCTGGTGGTGGACGGCGCCGGGCACACGTCGCTGGACGTGCCCAGCAAATGCGCGTGGGACGCCGTGGCGCGGTACCTCGGTGAGCTGAAGGTGCCCGCCGAGGGCGCGATCTGCGCCCCCGACGCCCAGCCGTTCTAGCAGCTCGCGAGCCCGGCTCACTCCATGACGCGGATGGGGTTGCCCGCCTGGTAGGCCGCGATGTCCTCGACCGCGTCGCCGTAGAAGACCTCGTAGACCTCGTGCGCGACGTAGCCGAGGTGCGGGGTCAGGATCGCGTTGTCGAGTGTCCTCAGTGGATGGTCGGACGGCAGCGGTTCGATGTCGTAGACGTCGAGCGCGGCCGCGGCGATTTCCTTACGCCGCAGGGCATCCACCAGCGCGGCCTCGTCCACGATGGGACCGCGGGAGGTGTTCACCAGCAACGCGGAGGGCTTCATCGCCGCGAGTTCGGCCGCGCCGACGAGCCCCCGGCTGCGCCGGCTGAGCACCAGGTGGATCGACAGGACGTCGGAACGGGCGAACAGCTCCTCCTTCGACACCGCCGTGACACCGTGTTCCGCCGCCTTCTCGGGAGTCAGATTCTGGCTCCAGGCAATGGTTTCCATCCCGAACGCCTGGCCGATCCGCGCCGCGCCGGAGCCGAGCCTGCCCAGCCCGAGCAGGCCGAGCGTCCGGCCGTGCAGGGTGATCCCGACCGTGCGCTGCCAGCCGCCTTCGCGCATCGAGCGGAATTCGGCGGGCAGGTTGCGGGCCGCGGCGAGGATGAGCGCCCAGGTGTGCTCGGCCGTCGACAGCCCGGAGTAGCCGGTGGCCGAGACGACGACGCCGTTGCGCCGGGCGGCGGGCACGTCGATGGCGGCGTTGCGCACGCCGGTGCTCACCAGCAGTTTCAGGCCGGGCAACCGGTCGAGGACTTCGGCGGGGAACCGGGTGCGCTCGCGCATCGCGACGACCACCTCGAACCCGGCGAGCCGCTCGACGACCTCGTCGGCGCCCGCGAACGGTTCGGTGAACACGTGGATGTCGGCGTTCAGGGAGTCCCAGTCGCCGTAGTTCAGCGCCACGTTCTGGTAATCGTCGAGGATCGCGATCTTCATGCCGGTCACCATACGTGGTGAGGTGCTGAAGCGGACTTTCGTCCGATGCGACGCGCTGAAGGGGACTTTCCTCGCATGTCACGCGAGGAAA
>NZ_JBHYIK010000007.1:21292-25414 GCF_042739735.1 Amycolatopsis sp. NPDC059027
CGCTTGTGTGTGGTGCGCCGCGCGGGGGTCAGTCTGAGTCTGACCGCGAGCCAGCCCCCCCCCCCCCCCCCCCCCTTCAGCTCACGCCGGGAACACTACCGCGCGGCGCGGGCGCGTTCGATGATCTCGTCGATCACCGGGGTCTTCGCGTCGGCGTAGTTCTGGATGTACTGCCAGTTCCGCGCGGCCAGTTCCCGCTTCGTGCGTTCGTAGAGCGCCCGCTCCTCGGGATGGGCGCGCAGACGTTCGCGGAACAGCCGGTAGCGCTCGGTCTGACCGTTGCCCGGCGAGTAGACATGCAGGTTGACGTTGGTGTCCGGCCCTTTGAAGCAGCGGTGTTTCTCCCAGTCCGGCTCACGGATGTTCAACCGGTAGCCCGCGGCCTCCAGCGCGGGAACGTACGCGTCCTCGTCGTCGGAGTCCGGGACTTCGAGCAGGATGTCGATGATCGGCTTGGCGCACAGGCCGGGCACCGAGGTCGAGCCGACGTGTTCGAGCACGAGGATCCGATCGCCCAGCGCGGCGCGGATGCGCTCGGCCTCGCGCTCGTAGAGCTTCGGCCATTCCGGGTCGTATTCGGCCAGGGTGACCTGCGAATTCAAGACGGGTGGCGTCCCCACCCAAGCGGACGCGATGTCGTCTTCGGTGTAGTCGGAGCTGTCCGGTTTGGGCATTTCCCCTCAGTGTCCTTCCCCAAGAACAGGTACAAGGCAGTCGGCCAGAATATCAGGCGGCCGATCTTGCGGGAGGAAACTTCAGGAGAGCGGCAGCGGAAGGATGTTCCCGGTCGCCACGCGCAGGGCGTCCCGCATGGCTTCCCGGGGCGCGGGCAGGCCGGTGAACTGCTCGGCCTGGCCGAAAGCCTGGTGCAGCAGCATGTCCAGCCCGGTCGCGAGCCGTCCGCCGCGGGCGGTGACGGCTTCGGCGAGCGGCGTCGGCCAGGGGTGGTAGATGACGTCGAGGACGCGGCCGATGCCCGCGAGCTGCTCGACGTGGGGCAGCACGGCGTCCGGCGGGACGGTGTTCACCAGCACCGCCGCCGCGGTCAGCTCCGCGAAGTCCACTTCGGACCATCGCAGGACTTCGACGTCCAGTGCGGCCCGCTTCGCCGCGTCGAGGGTCTCCCCGGCCCGCGCGGGTTCCCGGACGACGAGCCGGACCTGGCGGACGCCGAGATCCGCCAGCCCGACGACCGCCGCCGCCGCGGTGCCGCCCGCGCCGAGCACGACGGCGACGTCCCCGGTTGACGGCGTGTACCCGCCCGCGGCCCGCAGCGCGCCGGTCACGCCTTCGACATCGGTGCAGTCAGCGCGCCAGCCGCCTTCGGCGCGGCGCACCAGGGTGTTGGCCGCGCCGACAGCCGCCGCGCGCGGGGTCACCTCGTCCGCGTGGTCGAGCGCCGCGCGTTTGCCCGGCATGGTGACCGACAGCCCGGCCCATTCCGGGCCGAGGCCGTCGACGAGGCCAGGGAGGTCCGAAGCGCCGGCCTCGATCCGCTCGTAGGTCCAGCCGTCGAGCCCGAGCGCGCGGAACGCGGCGCCGTGCAGCACCGGCGACAGCGAGTGCTCGATCGGCCTGCCCAGCACCGCCGCCTTGCGCGGCCCGGGATCAGTAGACACCGCGGGCCTGCGCGTCGTGCTTGTTCTTGTCGTGCTCCTGGTTGGTCACCGCGAAACAGGACTGGCCGTTCTTCTCGCACTTGACGAAGAAAAGCCAGTCGCCGGGCGGCGGGGTCAACGCCGCCTGGATGGCGTCCTTGCTGGACACCGCGATCGGCGTCGGCGGCAGCCCGGTGTTGAGATAGGAGTTGTACGGGCCCGGCCTGGCCCGGTCCGCGTCGCTGGTCAACAGGGTCGGCTTGTCGAGCGGGTAGTTGATCGTCGAGTCCATCTCCAGCTTCATGTTCTTCCCGAGCCGGTTGTAGATGACACGGGAGATCTTGCCGAAGTCGGAGGTGACCGCCTCGCGCTCGATGATCGACGCGATGATCAGCGTCTCGTACGGGGTCCTGCCGGGCCCGGCATGCTGGGCTGTCAGCCCCGCGTCGGCGATCGACGCCGCCGAGTCCTTGACCAGCTTCGTGAGGATGTCGAGTGCGGACGAGCCGGGCTTGACGTCGTACACGCCGGGGGCGATGAGCCCCTCCAGCCGCTTGTCCTTGTTCTCGGCCTTCGACGCGGGTTCCACCGCCCAGTCCGGCACGCCCAGCGCCTTCAGGTCGGCGTTCGCGACCGTCTTGCGCAGTTCGTCGGTGCTGATGCAGGTGCTCTTGCCGTTGAGGTTCGCGCAGGAAGCCTTGGACAGCAAGGAAAACACCCCGGGGGTGACCTTGCCGTCGGGCTGCGTGATGTCGTCGAACTGGGTGTAGGGCTTGAGTTCCAGCTCGCCGACGCGCGCCTGCGGGGACACGATCATGTCGACCGCGCTCGTCCCGGACATGTGCTGTTTCAGCACGTAGTAGCCGTGCTGGATCTTGGCCAGCGCCTGATTGTCCTTGCCGGCCTTGACGAACGCCCGCCCGCTCGCGACGACGCCCGCGTCGGCGAGCCGGGCGCCGATCGCCGAGGTCGAATCGCCGTCCTCGACCTGGACGAGGACGTCACCGGTGCCGGAGCCCTCGAAGTCCTCGTAGCCGAACAGGGCCTGGTAGCCGTACCAGGCACCGCCGCCGAGCGCCACGAGCACGGCGATGGCGGCGATCCAGCCGAAAGCCCGCTTGCGACGACGCTTCTTCGGCTTCGGCTCCTCGTCCTCGTACTCACCGTCTTCGTATTCGGCGTATTCGCCGTCGTACTCCGGGTCGTACTCCTCGTCGTACCCGTACTCGTCGAAGAACTCGTCTTCGGCGGGCGCTTCCTCGGGCTCCGGCTCCCGCCGCGACCCGCGTTTCGGCGGTTCGGGCTCATCCGGCACGAACGGGATGATGTCGGTGGGCCGCTCGTCCCGCACCGGCCGGGGGCGACGGGGCCGCTCGGGCGGCATCCGGGGCGGTGGTTCGGCGGGCAGGTCGGCGTCCCGGTCGGGCGGACCGGCAGGCCGGTCAGGCGGGCCCACCGGCCGATCGGGCGGACCCGCGGCCCGCTCGGGCGGGGGCATCCGGCGCGGCGGACGTCCGGGCTCTTCGGCCGCGCGCCGCGGCCGGGCCCGGGGTGGCGGTGGCTCGTCCGGCTCGTCGCGATACCGGGAGCGGACGGCGCGGCGGCCGTAACCGTCGTCGGCGGGTGCCGGGTACTCGTCCGCAGGGGGCGCGAAATCCTCCGGTTCGGCCCGGCGGCGCCGTCCGGCGGGCCGGGGCTCCACCGGGGCACCCGGCGGCGGAGGGACGGCCCGGCGACGCGGCGGAGGCTCGTCGAACCCGGGCTGCTCCTCCGGGGGCAGGGCACGCCGGTGATGCCGGGGCGGCATTTCACCCGGTTGAGTGGACCTCGCGGGCCGTGGTGCGGATCGCCCCGGCGCGGGCCGGGGTTCGGGGTTCCGGTGCGGGGGCGTGTCGG
Source organism: Amycolatopsis sp. NPDC059027 (assembly GCF_042739735.1). Classification (NCBI taxonomy): domain Bacteria; kingdom Bacillati; phylum Actinomycetota; class Actinomycetes; order Pseudonocardiales; family Pseudonocardiaceae; genus Amycolatopsis; species Amycolatopsis sp. NPDC059027. The sequence goes on from NZ_JBHYIK010000007.1 coordinate 24,787, forward strand.
GCGCGGATTCGCGCAGCCGTCGACGTCCTCCCCTGCGTTCGGAACCACCGGGCGGCTCGGTCATGAATCGCCCTCCCGAGCGTGCTGTGCGGCGGCGGCGTCGAGCCACGCCTGCAGGATTTCCACGGCGGCGGCCTGGTCGACCACCGCACGCTGCTTACGCCCCTTCACCCCACGCGCCGCCAGGATACGCGTCGCCGTGACCGTCGTCAGTCGCTCGTCGGCGAGCCGCACGGGAACGGGCGCGATCCGCCCGGCGAGCGCGTCGGCGTAGCCGAGTGCGATGGCGGCGGCCGAACCGTGCCGGTTGGCCAGCGTCCTGGGCAGGCCCACGATCACCTCGACGACCTCGTGCTCGGTGACGAGGGCGGCGAGCTGGTCCAGATCACTGTCGTCGTTCGCATCGCGGGACAGGGTAACGAGCGGGCTCGCGAGGATGGGGGCGGGATCGCTCAGCGCGACTCCCACTCGGACAGACCCGACGTCGACCCCAAGCCGCCTGCCCCGGGCCCGGGGGGGGGGCGCCCGCCCGTGGACGGGGGGCTGGGGGGGCGGGTCACGGTGTCGCCGCGGCAGATCCTGCGTGCCCAGCTCGACCGGCTCGCCGAGCGCGGGCTCGCCGCGTACG
>NZ_JBHYIK010000007.1:25424-66750 GCF_042739735.1 Amycolatopsis sp. NPDC059027
CCAGCGTCCACACCGGGACGATCCGGGCCGCGCTGCTTACCCAAGGGCGGCGATCGCCGCGCGCAGGGCCGTGACGGCTTCCCCGGCCCCCGCCGGGTTGGTGCCGCCGCCCTGCGCCATGTCCGGCTTGCCGCCGCCACGGCCGCCGATGGCCGGGGCGAACGAGGGCACGAGCTTGCCCGCGGCGAGCCCCTTGTCCCGCGCCGCCGAAGTCGTCGCGACCACGAAGCTGATCTTCTCGCCCGACGGCGCGAACAGCGCGACTACGCCGGGCCGCGCGCCGAGCCTGCCGCGGACCTCCGACGCGAGCGCGCGCAGGCCGTTGGCGTCGACACCCTCGGGCACGGTCTCGGCGACGACGGCGAAGCCGTTCACGTCCTGTGCCTTGTCCGCGAGCGCGCCCGCCGAGCCGAGCACCTGCTGCGTGCGCAGCTGCTCGATCTCCTTCTCGGCGTTCTTCAGCCTGCTCAGCACGTCCTCGATGCGCGAGGGCAGCTGGTCCGAGGGCACCTTGAAGGTGTTCGCCAGCTGCGAAACCAGCAGCTGCTCCTTGCGGACGTAGCGGAGCGCGTCCGCGCCGACCAGCGCCTCGACCCGGTGCACCCCGGAGCCGATCGACGAGTCGGCGACCAGCTTGACCAGCCCGAGCTGGCCGATGCGGCCGACGTGCGTGCCACCGCACAGCTCCCGCGAGTACTCGCCCATGTCGACCACGCGGACGTCGTTGCCGTACTTCTCGCCGAACAGCGCGACCGCGCCGAGTTCGAGGGCCTTGTCCTTGGTGGTGACGTAGCTCCGCACCTCGACGTCGGTCTGGAGGTAGTCGTTGACCTCCTCCTCGACCTCGGTCAGCACATCCGCCGAGACCGACCCAGGCGTGGTGAAGTCGAAGCGCATCCGGCCCGGCGAGTTCAGCGAGCCCGCCTGCGCCGCGCGCCTGCCGTACGCGCCGCGGACGGCCGCGTGCACGAGGTGCGTCGCGGAGTGGGAGCGCTCGATGGACAGCCTGCGGTGCGAGTCGACGGACCCGGTCAGCCCGGTGCCGACGCCGACCTCGCCCTCGGTGACCTCGACGCGGTGCACGAACAGACCGGGCACGATCTTCTGCACGTCGAGGACCTTGAGCTCGACGCCGTCGCCGACCAGCACGCCGGTGTCGGCGACCTGGCCACCGCTCTCGGCGTAGAACGGGGTCCGGTCGAGCACCAGCTCGGCCTTCCTGCCCGCGCCGACGCTGGTCACCGGCTGCCCGTCCGCCAGCAGCGCGACGACCTTCGCGTCGGCCTGCAGGTCGGTGTAGCCGAGGAACTCGGTCTCGCCGTGCTGTTCGAGGACCTTGCGGTACTCCGACAGGTCGCCGTGGCCGCTCTTGCGCGAGGCCGCGTCGGCCTTCGCCCGCTGCCGCTGCTCGTTCATGAGCGTGCGGAAGCCCTCTTCGTCGACGGACAGGCCCTGCTCGGCCGCCATCTCCAGGGTCAGGTCGATCGGGAAGCCGTAGGTGTCGTGCAGCTGGAAAGCCTTGTCCCCGGCCAGGATCTCGCCGCCGGAGCGCTTGGTCTCCTCGGCGGCGAGGTCGAAGATCCGCGAGCCACTGGTCAGCGTCGAGAGGAACGCCTCCTCCTCGACGCGCACGACCTCTTCGATGCGGCCGAAGTCGGCGACCAGCTCGGGGTAGGTCGGGCCCATGGTGTCGCGGACGACCGCGGCGAAGGCGGGCAGCACCGGCTCGTGCACGCCGAGCAGGCGCGCGGAGCGGATGATGCGGCGCAGCAGGCGGCGCAGCACGTAGCCACGGCCGTCGTTGCCGGGGGTGACGCCGTCGCCGATGAGCAGCACGCCGGTGCGGGCGTGGTCGGCGATGACGCGGAAGCGGACGTCGTCGGTGTGGTCGGAACCGTAGCGGCGGCCGGAGAACTCCTCGGCGCGGCCGATGACCGGGCGCACGAGGTCGGTCTCGTAGACGTTCTCGACGCCCTGCAGGATCGTCGCGACGCGCTCGACGCCCATGCCGGTGTCGATGTTCTTCTTCGGCAGCTCGCCGATCGGCTTGTGCCCGTGCTTCGGGCTCTTCTCGCCGCGGACGTCCTGCATGAAGACGAGGTTCCAGATCTCGATGTAGCGGTCCTCGTCCGCGACCGGGCCGCCCTCGCGGCCGTAGCCAGGCCCGCGGTCGTAGTAGATCTCCGAGCACGGACCGCCGGGGCCGGGAACGCCCATGTCCCAGTAGTTGTCCTTGCCGTCGCGGGCCTGGATGCGCTCACCGGGCAGGCCGGTGATCTTCTTCCACAGCCCGGCCGCCTCGGCGTCGTCCTCGTAGACGGTGGCCCACAGGCGGTCCGGGTCGAGGCCGTAGCCGCCCTCGGACTGCGGCCTGGTGATCAGCTCCCAGGCGTTCTCGATCGCGCCTTCCTTGAAGTAGTCGCCGAACGAGAAGTTCCCGGCCATCTGGAAGAAGGTGTTGTGCCGGGTGGTCTTGCCGACCTCGTCGATGTCCGGGGTGCGGACGCACTTCTGGACGCTGGTCGCGCGCGGGTACGGCGGCGGGGCCTCGCCGAGGAAGTACGGCTTGAACTGCACCATGCCCGCGTTGACGAACAGCAGGTTCGGGTCGTCGAGGATCAGCGGGGCGCTGGGAACGCGGGTGTGGCCCTTGTTCTCGAAATGGCGCAGGAAACGATCGGTGATTTCGTGTGTGTCCACGGGTCAGTCCTTGTGCTGAGGCTCGGGGTACACGCTCGGGTACCCGGCCGGGTATGGGGGAACGGCGGCGGCGAAGGGCCTCGGGTCGCGGACGCGGCCGCGTCAGCCCTCCGCCCGGCGAGCTCGCCGGACGGGGCGCTGTGCGGCGGCGTGCCTGCCGCCCGCCACCGGCGCGGAGTAGCCGGTCCGTTCCTCGACCATGTCGTGCAGCTCCTGTTCCCGTTCGTTCATCCCGGCGCGTACCTCGGCGCCGAACGAACCGACGGCGCCGGCCAGCTCACGCACGGCGTCGCCCAGGTTCGATGCTAACCCCGCCGGGGTGGCCTGGCGAGCCGTTTCGGTGGCCTTGCGGGAGAGCGCGACGCCGGCGACGACGCCGAGCCCGAGCCAGAAAAGGCGCCTCATTTGCGTCCCCTCCGCCGGGCGGGGCGCAGGGCCTTTTCTTCCTTCTTCTTCCGGCGCGCCTTGACGGCCTTGGTGATGCCGTAGGACAGGGCCGCGGTCTTCACCAGCGGGCTGCCGAGCGTCGCGGTGAACACCGAGGACAGCGCCGAGACGTTGCCACTGACGGCCTGCGCGTTCGCGGTGATGCCGTCGACCCGCTCGAGCTGGGTGTTGACGTGCGTGATCGTCTCGTTCGCCCCGAGCAGCAGCGGGTCGGTGTTCTCGTGAGCCTTGCGGATCGCGATGGTGGCTTCGTCCAGCGTGCGGCCGAGCTTGTACAGCGGGCGCACGAGCAGCACTACCAGCACTACGAAAGCCCCTGCGGCGATGAGCGCGGCGAGCTGCCCCAGCGTCACGGGCCCTCCTCGGGGGTTGCACGGTCTGTGGTGCCCGTGAGGTTACCGCCTGGACGACACCCCGTTGCCCGCGCCCCGCCACACGGTCACGCAGCGCAGCCAGGCCGCCCCAGCACGCGAGATCTCCCGCCGATCACGCCACATCTCCCCCGGAGCACACGAGACCTCCCGCGCCGCTCCACACCATGCCGGGAGGCCCGGGTGCGCCGGGGGACATCTCGCGTGTGTGTGCGGAGGACTCGCGTGATCAGATGGAGATCTCGCGTGATCAGTCGCGGACTACGGCACGGTAGAGGGCGGCCATGTCCTCGCTGCCGTGCCCGGCGGCGAGGGTGATCTCCAGATGCGCCAGTGTCGCCCGCGCCCCGCCGAGGTCGACGGCGTCGCCGCCCGCTTCGAGCACCAGCCGCGCGTCCTTCGCGGCGAGGCTCGCCGGGAACGACGCCGGGTACTCCCCCGCCAGCATCGCGCCGCCCTTCACGTGCGCGTAGCCGACGTCGAGGCCGCCGCCCTTGATCGTCTCCAGGAACAAGGTCGGGTCGACGCCCAGCGCGCGGGCGAGGCCGAGGCTTTCCGCGGTCGCGTTGGTCAGCGCGAGCACCCACGCGTTCGCGACGAGTTTCAGCTTGGTGCCGGAGCCGACCGGCCCGACCCAGATCGTGCGCGAGCCGATCGTGTCGAACACCGGCGCGGCACGTTCGGCGAGCGACTCCGGCCCGGAGGCCAGCACGACGAGCTGGCCCTTCTCGGCGGGCTGTTTGGTGCCGAGCACCGGGGCGTCGACGAACTCCGCTCCGCTCTTCTCCGCCGTCTCGGCGAGGCGGGTGGTCCAGTCGACGCCGACCGTGCTCGTCTGCAGCCACAGCGTGCCGGGCGCGACCGCGGCCGCTTCGAACGCTTCGGCCACCGCGGGCCCGTCGGCGAGCATGGTGACGAGGGTGCCGGCGCCCTCAGCCGCCTTCGCCGGATCGTCGACCACCCGCGCGCCGAGCTCCGCCAGCGGCTCGGCCTTGGCGCGGGTGCGGTTCCACACGCGGACGTCGTGTCCGGCGCGGACGAGGTTGGCGGCCATCGCGTGGCCCATGATCCCGGTGCCGAGGAAGCCGATCGTCGTCATGTACTCCATGGTGCCGAACGCGATGACTCCGCGCAGCGGTTCAAGCACTCCTGGTTGGACCAACCGGCCTTGGCAGGGTGTTCTGCCCGGTGCGGTGGAGTTTGTGCCAGGGCAGCCGGGCGCCGGCGACCGCGGTCATCACCGACTGGATCACCACCAGGTACATCAGTTGCCGGTAGACGAACTGCTGCAGCGGCAGCGCGGCCAGCGGGCCGAGCGGTTCCCTGTCGAGCCGGAAGGCGATCACCCCCGGGATCAGCTGCATGACCTGGAACACCGCCCAGTAGGCGAGCGCGATCGGCCAGTCGCCGGTGAAAACGCCGAAGAGAGCGGCGAGGTCGACGAAGGGCGCCAGCATCGGCAGAACGACCTGGAACAGCAGCAGGTACGGGATGCCGCGGCGGCCGAGCCGTCCCGCCGCGCCCCGGCGGACGATCGCGCGACGGTGCTTCCACACCGCCTGCAGGGTCCCGTAGCACCAGCGGTAGCGCTGCTTCCACAGCTGCCCGAGGGTGGCGGGCGCTTCGGTCCACGCCCGCGCCCCCTGCTCGTACACCACGCGCCAGCCGTCCTGTTCCAGCGCCATGGTGAGGTCGGTGTCCTCGGCGAGGGTGTCCTCCCCGACGCCGCCGAGCGCGAGCACCGCCGAGCGGCGGAACGCGCCGACCGCGCCGGGCACGGTCGGCATGCACTCCAGCACGTCGTACATCCGCCGGTCGAGGTTGAACCCGATGACGTACTCGATGTGCTGCCAGCGGCCGAGCAGCCCGCCCCGGTTGCCGACCTTGGCGTTGCCCGAGACCGCCCCCACCGCCGGATCCGCGAACGGCCGGATCACCGCGCGCACCGTGCCGGGTTCGAGGACGGTGTCACCGTCCACCATGACCACCAGTTCGGTGCGCGCCGCGGCGAGCCCGGCGTTGAGCGCGGCGGGTTTGCCCGCGTTGCGCTGGCGGATCAGCCGGACGCGGCGAAAGCTCAGCCGCTCGACGACCTCGGCGGTGCCGTCCGTGGAGCCGTCGTCGACGACGATCACCCACACCGGATGGTGGTCGGAGGCGAGGATCGACCGGATCGTCGCCTCGATCCCGGCCTCCTCGTTGTACGCGGGCACGATGACGGTCACCGGTTCACGGACCGGCGGCAGCCGCCGCGCGCCCCCGCGCCGCACGTGGACGGCCGTGGTGACGAGCACCAGGATCGTGCGCAGCACGGCGAGGACGCCGGCGGCGATCAGCAGCCACCGCAGCACCGCGGCGAGCACCCCGCCCGCGCCGACGGCCGCGACGAGCGCCCAGCCGCCCACTCTGGTCACGGTGTCGGCCTCACCGGTCGCCCCGCTGATCCCGGTCGCGCCGGTCACCGTGTCGAACCGCCAGCCCGCGCCACTCAGCTCCGGGACGAGGCGGTCCAGCGCGGCCACCGTCTCCGACCGGTCACCGCCCGCGTCGTGCATGAGCAGCACGGCACCGCGGCCGCTCGCGGGCGTGGCGTTGGCGACGATGCGATCGACACCGGGACGGCGCCAGTCCTCGGTGTCCACATCGGACAGAACGACGAGCCTGCCGTCGGCGCCGAGCCCGCGCACCGCCGCCCACGCCGGGTCGTCGAGCGCACGGGGTGTGGCCGAGTACGGCGGGCGGACCAGCGAGGTGCTGATCCCCGCCGCGCCGGCGAGCGCCAGGTCGGTGCCCCGCAGCTCGAGCTTGGTGCGCAGCTCGCCGTCCGCGCGGAGGTCGGAATGGGTCGCGGTGTGATTGCCGATTTCGTGGCCCCGCGCCAGGATCTCGCGGATCAGCCCGGGATAGCGCGCGGCGCGGGCGCCCGTGACGAAGAACGTCGCGTGCACGTGGTGCGCGTCGAGCGCGTCGAGCACCCGCGGCGTCCACCCGGGATCGGGACCGTCGTCGAAGGTGAGCGCCAGCGTCTTGTCCCGGGGACGCGGCAGCACGACCTGCCCGCCGCGGGCGTCGATCACCGCGCCGCCCGCACGGACCCCGTCGGGGACGGTGACCGCGGCTCCGGCGGGCATGGTCTCGTCGGCCCGCGGTCCGGCGTCGACGAGCAGGTGCAGGGCGAGCAGCACCGCGACGGCGGCGAGCGCCGAGGCGAGCAGCACCCAGTGCGCCCTCGGTGACGGCGCGCGGCGTCGGTGGTCCGGCACGGTGTGTCCTAGTGCCCGTTGCCGGGCAGGGTGAGCCGGGTCTGCCCCGGGGGCGTGGTGGGCGCGCGGCTGTTGCGGTGGTCGGTGGTGGGCGGCGTCGTGGTGGTGGTCCCCGGCTCCGCGCTGGACGACGGCGCCACCGCCGGGACGGAAGGCAACGACGTGGTACGGGGAGCGTCGGTCTCGGACGGCGGTGTGGGGGAAGTCTCCGTCGCGGTCTCGTGTTCCGTTGTGGTGGCAGGGGAAGCCGGCGAGGGCGTGCTCGTCGTCGACGGCGGCGCGGCGAGGCCGGGCAGCGGGATCAGCGCGGCCGGGGGAATCGGCGCGCCGGACAACGCGGCGACGAGCACGACGAGATAGCAGGCCAGCGCGGCGCAGCCCGCGATCGCGAAGCGGCGCACAATACGTCTTCGGCGGCCGCTGGGGTCGACGAAGACAGGCTTCGCCACGGTGCTTTCGCCGTCGGGACCGGCGTTGTCAAGATCAGAAAAGGCGGTCATCCACACTCCGTAGGGGCGCACCACTTAAACAGATGTCCCGCTGATTGGGAATGCCCCGGGCCCGGAATTCGACGGGCCGTCATCACACGATTACCGACGAAGGCGACCCTTCCGGTTCTTGTGCCGTTCACCTTGCTCGGCAAGGGTTCCGGACATGCCTGAACTGTCCCGCCGCCGCGTCCTCGGCGTCACCGGAGCGGCCGTCGCCGGCTCGCTGCTGCCCCCGTCCGTCCACGCGGCCATGGCCGAGCCGATGCGCCGCGGCGGCCTCGGCGCCGTCGAGCACGTCGTGATCCTGATGCAGGAGAACCGGTCCTTCGACCACTACTACGGCACGCTGCGCGGCATCCGCGGCTTCGGCGACACCCATCCGCTGGAGCTGCCCGGCGGCCGCCCGGTGTTCGAGCAGCCGAACCCGGCCGGTGGCACGGTCCTGCCGTTCTCGCTGCGCAAGGAGGCCGAGCGCGAGGGACGGGGCGCCTCGGACATCCAGTACCTCGGCGACCTCGACCACAGCTGGGGCGGCACCGGCAAGGCGTGGGCGCGCGGCTGGAACAACGGCTGGATCGCCGCCAAGAGCGCCGCGACGATGACCTACTACGACCGCGCCGACATCGCGCTGCAGTACGAACTCGCCGACACGTTCACCCTGTGCGACGCCTACCACTGCTCGATCTTCGGCTCGACCAACCCGAACCGGAACTTCCTCTGGACGGGCACGGTCGGTTTCGAACCAAACAGCACGAACCGCGCGGTGACGAACGCCGCCTATTCCTACGACCACGCCGGGTACGACTGGACGACGTATCCGGAACGACTGGAGGCCGCGGGCGTGTCCTGGCGGATCTACCAGGAATGGGACAACTTCACCGACAATCCGGTGGAATATTTCGTACCTTTCAAGAAGATCGGCAAGAAAATCCTCGAATCGGTTTCGGGGAAATACCGCACCACCGAGGAGTTCTACGATTCGCTCCCCAAGAAGTCCGAAGCGGAACGCAAGCAGCTGCGGGCCGAGTTCGACGCCGGGGTCGCCAAGCTGAGCCCGGCCGAGCGGAGTCTGTTCGAGAAAGCGATGTACCGCAGCGAACCGAAGACGCTGGTGGCCCGCGTGCGCGCGGACATCAAGGCGCGCAGGCTGCCGCGGGTGAGCTGGCTGGTGCCCTCGGCCGCCGACTCGGAGCACCCCGGCGCGTCCACCCCGGTCGGTTCCGCGAACCTCATCTACGACCTGCTCGACGCGCTCGCCGCCGACCACGACACCTGGTCGAAGACCGTGCTGCTGGTCAACTTCGACGAGAACGACGGCTACTTCGACCACGTCCCGCCCCCGGTCCCGCCCGGCAACATGGCGAACGACGCCGACCACTTCAACGGCCAGCCGCTCGGCTTCGGCCCGCGAGTGCCGATGACCGTCGTGTCACCGTGGACGATCGGCGGCTTCGTCGATTCCACGGTGTACGACCACACGTCGGTGCTGCGGCTGCTGGAGCGCTGGACCGGCGTCGCCGAGCCGAACATCAGCGCGTGGCGGCGGACCGTCGCCGGCGACCTGACCGGCGCGTTCGACTTCGGCCGTGCCGGACGCCCGCCGCGGCTCGCGCACCCGGGCCCGGTGCCCGCGCCGATCGCCCGCTGGCATCCGAACGCCCCCGCGAAGCAGGAACCGCCCGCCGTCGAGCCCGGCACCCGGCCGGCTCGCGCACTCCCTTACCAGGCAACGGTTTCCGGCACCCTCGACGCGTCGGGGAAGCTCGCGCTGCGGCTGGCCAACAGCGGCCGGGAGTCGGCGCACTTCGCGATCTATCCGTACGCGGGCGAGTTTCCCGAGCCCGCGCACCGGGACGTGCGCGAGACGGCGACAGAAACGCTGTCGTGGACCGGCGACGCCTACCGCGTCGTCGTGCAGGGCCCGAACCGCGGCTGGTGGGAGCTGCGGGGCAGCCGCACCGGGCTCGCGTCCGGTGTGGACGTTCAGACCCGGTTGCGCACGTGGCGGTCCGGCGCCGAGTTCACACTGGCGAACTCGGGCGCGTCGGCGGTCACGTTGCGGCTGACGTCGTCGAAGGGCGGCCCGGCGCGGGTGGTGCGGGTCCCTGCCGGGCGGAAGGTGACCGTGGACTGGCCGAGCGCCCACGGCTGGTACGACCTGCGCGTGACCGCCGACGGCGACCCGGCCTTCCTGCGCACGCTGACCGGCCGGGTCGAGGACGGCCGCCCCGGCGTCACCCCACCCGGGCGGTGACGACGGGACGTTCGGTGGCGCCGCTGTTGACGTTGGCGCGGCGGTGCCACCGCAGGCCCCCGTCGGCGGTGAACTCGGCGGTCACCGTGTCGTGGAACGGCGATTCGACGAAGTACCAGTCGAGCGTCAGCTCGCGCGGAGTGGTCCACCGGGCGGCGGCGAGCACGCGCATCGACTCCGACTGATAGGAGTGGTGCAGCCGCCAGCCGGTGACCCCGGTGTGCGATTCGGCCCATGTGGACAGTCCACATCGGACGTCATGGGTACCGCGGGCGTCTTCCAGGGTGACGACCAGCGCGTCGCCCTCGCGGCGGAACGAAATCGTGTCGAGGTCGTCTTCGTTGGCAGCACAGCGGAATCGCTTGCCCTCGACGTCGACGGCCGGGGCCACCGAGGCGACGACGGGCGCGTCGTGGGTCGCCGACAGCTCGGCGGACAGCCGCTCGTCGGCGGCGGACGAGGGCGTCCCGGTGAACGCGGGCAGCAGTTCGTCGTGCAGCAGCGCGGAAAGCAGCCGGTGCCTGCCGTGCCGGATGCTGCCGGTGGTGACCACGACGGCGTCGTGGGCGGGCAGCACGAACACGTCCTGGCCGAACATCCCGGACGCGCGGAAGGCGCCGTCGGTGTCCAGCCAGACCTGGTAGCCGTAACCCTCGGGACGTTCCTCGGCGTCTTCGGCGGCCTGCGGCACGAACTCCGTGCCGGTCCACGTGCCCGCGTGGGCGTTCTCGACGTGCCATTCGCTGGCCGCGCGCACCCAGCCGCCGGGCAGAATCCGCTCGCCTTCCCAGAGACCGTCGTTCAGGTGCAGGACCCCCCATTTGAGGAAGTCGATACTGCGCGCGCTCAGGCCGTTGCCACCGGAGCAGATGCCCTCCGGGTCGGTGTCCCAGGTGTGCCCGGAAAACCCGAGCGGCTCGAACAACCTCGGCGTCAGGTAGTCGAAAACGGTCTCCCCGCTCACGCGCTGCACGATCGCCGAAAGCATGTGCGAGGTCGCACTGGAGTAGGTGAACGTCTTGCCGGGCGGGAACTCCACGTCGGCACGCAGGAACTCCTCGACCCAGCTCGTCTTCAGCAGCCGCCACGTCTTGCCGGACAGCCCGACGCGGTGGCCGGTGCGCATGGTGAGCAGGTCCTCGACGGTGATCGCGCGCAGGTTCTCCGAAGCGTCCGCGGGCACCTTTTCCGGGAAGAACGACACCAGCGTGTCGTCGAGCCGGACGAGCTTTTCGGCCAGCGCGAACCCGACCGCGGTACCGACGAACGACTTCGTCGCCGAGTGCGTCATGTGGGGCCGATCGGCGCGATAGGGCCACCAGTACTGGTCGAGCACCAGCTTGCCGCCACGACAGATCAGCAGGCTGTCCAGGGAGATGTCGTCCGCGGCCAACCGGCGGACGAACCGGCGGACGGCGTCGGCGTCGACTCCGGCCTCGGACGGCGTGGCGACGGTGAACGGGTGGTCGGCGGGATTCACGAACGCTCCTGTACTCGGGGTTTGACTGCGCCCTTGCCCTCGGCGAGCCGTTCGGCCAGCCGGGAAAGGGCGATGTTGACGAGGATGTAGATCACGCCGACACCGACGTAGGCCTGGATGAAGTTGCCGCTGAACTCGCTGAGCACCTTGCCGTTGTTGAGTAGTTCGGCGAGCCCGACGACATAGCCGAGGCTGGATTCCTTGATCACCCGAACCATCTGGCTCACCAGCGCCGGCGTCAGCGCCCGCGCGGCCTGCGGGAGCACGATGAACGCCATCACCTCCCAGTGTCGCAGGCCGATCGCCTTGCCCGCCTCGCTCTGGCCCCGCCCGATCGCGAGGATCCCGGCACGCACGATCTCGGCGAAGATCGCCCCGGCGTGCGCGACGATCGCGCACACGAGCTGCCAGAACAGCGGAATCCGCACGCCGAGCAGCGGCAGCCCGAACATGAAGAAGAACAGGATCAGCAGCAGCGGCATCGCGCGGAAGAACTCGATCACCGTGGCCGACGGGATGCCGAGCCAGCGGGTCCGGCTGAGCCTGCCGAGGGCGAGGAAAACGCCGAGCACCACCGAAAACGCCGTCGACACCAGGCCGACCAGGAGCGTCATCCACAGACCCTGCAGGAGGAAGCGCAGGATCGCGCCGTCGGCGAGCATCGCCCAGCGGTCCGGGTCGAGCTGCCCGGAAAGGCCGAGCTGCACCAGCAACGCCACGACGATGGCGGTCAGCACCAGCCCGCAGATCACCGAAACGATACGCAGCCGCGCTTTCGCCCGAGGCCCCAGCGCGTCAAACAGAACGTCTTCGTTCATCGTAATACCCGCGCTTTTCTTTCGATCAGCCGGACGGCGAGGCTGACGACGAGGTTGATGGCCAGATACCCGCACGCGGCGACCGCGAACGCCAGGATCGGCTGCGCGGTGTCCAAATTGAACGAACGGGTTTCCAGCGTCAGCTCCGCGACGCCGACCGCGGCACCGAGTGCCGAGCCGAGCGCGGTGTTGATCAGGATCGTGCCGAGCGGTTGCACCATCGCCCGGAACGCCTGCGGCAGCAGGACATCCGTGACGACGCGGCCGAACGGCAGGCCGATCGCCCGCGCCGCTTCGACCTGCCCGCGATCCACCGCGCGGATGCCGGATCGGACCGTTTCGCAGACATACGCGCCGAAGTAGATCCCGAGTCCCAGCACCAGGCACCAGAACAACGGGATGAGCAGGCCCGCGTCGGGCAGCCCGAAGATGATCAGGACGACGACGAGCAGCAACGGTGAGTTGCGCACGACGTCGACGTAGAGGCGGCCCAGGATCCGCAGCGGCCGCACCGGGCTGATCCGGCAGATCGCCATGGCGGAGCCGAGGACGAGCGCCAGCGGAAACGCGCACACCGTCAGCAGCAGTGTCGCGTAAAAGCCGTCGAGGATTTTCCCGCCGTGGCCGAAAAGCACTGACATGTCTCAACTCCTCTCAGGAACCGGGGACGGACCCGAGCTGGGGTGGCTCGGGCGCTGCGGTGCGGACGAGGACGCCGACGGTCTGCTCCCACAGCATCCGCCAGGTCCCGTCCGCCATGATCTTTTCGAGGAAGCCGGCGACGATCTTCTTGAACTCCGGATCGTCCTTCGGCGTCCCGATGCCGAACGGGCTACTGCCGAACGTCACCGGCGTCATCCGCAAACGCCCGTCGACGGCGGCCTTGCCGAGCAGGATCGCCGTGTTCGCCGACCACGCCTGCACGCGGCCCTGCCGGACGGCGGCGGAACACTGGCTGCTTTCCTCGAACACCACGGGTTTCGCCGCGGGACAGCCCGCGCGCAGCGCCTCTTCCGCCGCGCCCGGCTGCACGGCGACCTCCTGCCCGGCCAGGTCGTCGAGCGCATTGACGACGTGCCCGTTCGCGGCAACCAGCACCCCGGAGCGCGCGATGTAGTACGGACCGGCGAAGTTCACCAGCCGTGCTCGGCTCTTCTTGATCGTGTACGTACTCACGGCGACGTCGACGGAATGGTTCTGCAGAATGGCTTCGCGGGTGTCCGCGCCGCCGGTGATCGTGTCCACTTCGGGCTTTCCGAGCAGGTATTTCGCCAGCAGCTGGGCGATCCCGGCGTCGAAGCCGGTGATCTTGCCGGTGCGCGGGTTCATCAACCCGAAGCCCGCCATGGTCACCGAACCGGACTGCAGCAGCACACCGCGGTCGCGGATCCGGCGCAGCGTGGGCGTTTCCGGCAGATCGGTGCCGACGGGGCCATGGTCGACGGCGCCGGTCTGGTCGATCGTGGCGTAGGCGCCGTTGCCGGTGGTGCGGGCGGCGGCGCGGCCCCCGCAGGCGGCCAGCAGCGGCACCGCACCCGCGGCCAGCAGCGCGGCGCGGACGACGTCGCGCCGGGCGAATCTTCCTTCTGTCATCGCGTTCTCCGTATTTCAGTGGCTGAGCACGCGGGCGAGGAATTCCTGGGCGCGGGCGGTCTTCGGTTCGGCGAAGAACGTCGCCGGGTCGGCCGACTCGGCGATCCTGCCCTCGGCCATGAACACGACGCGGTCGGCGGCTTTGCGAGCGAAGCCCATTTCGTGGGTCACCACGATCATGGTCATCCCTTCGGCGGCGAGGGTGGTCATCACGTCGAGGACCTCGTGGATCATCTCGGGGTCGAGCGCACTGGTCGGTTCGTCGAACAGCAGCACCTCCGGCTCCATCGCCAGCGCGCGGGCTATCGCGACGCGCTGTTGCTGGCCGCCGGAAAGCTGCGCGGGGAACTTGTCGCCGTGGTCGCCGACGCCGACCCTGGCCAGCAGCTTGTCGGCCCGCTCACGCGCGTCGTCCCGGCTGAGCCCGCGGACCCGGATCGGGCCGAGCATGACGTTCTCGCGGACGGTCTTGTGCGCGAAGAGATTGAACGACTGGAAGACCATGCCGACGTCGGCCCGCAGCCGCGCGAGTTCCTTCCCCTCCTGGGGAAGCGCTTTCCCATCGATCTCGATGACGCCCTCGTCGGCGGTTTCGAGGCGGTTGACGCAGCGGCACAGCGTGGACTTCCCGGAGCCGGACGGGCCGATGATCACCACGACCTCGCCCCGGCGCACGTCGAGGTCGATGTCGGTGAGCACCCGTGCCGCGCCGAACGATTTCCGCACGCCCCGGAGCTTCACCAAGGGCCGATCGGTGTCCATGAGGTCTCCTCGTCGAGCTCACGTGTAGTGTCTGCTACATCCAGGGTCAAGCGTGAGCAGTGTGTAGTAAGCACTACGACGAAGTCAAGGGTGTCATGGTTACTACTTCGTATGACGGGGACGATTTCGACGGCTACGTCCGGGCCCGGCTGGACGACCTCAAGCCCGCCGAACGGCAGGTCGCGCAGTTCATGCTGGCGAACCCGAACGACGTGCTGTTCTCGTCGGCGGGCGATCTCGGCAGCGCCGCGGGCACCAGCGACGCGACCGTGGTCCGCACCGCCAAGGCGCTCGGCTACTCCGGGCTGCCCGAGCTGAAGCGACACCTCGGCCAGACGCTGACGACGCGCACCGAGCCCACCACCCGGCTCAGCACGACGATGGAGAAGATCGGCTCGTCCGGGTCGAGCCAGATCGACCGCGTCGTCTCCGACGGCGTCGAAATGCTGAAGGAACTCCATCGGCAGCTCGCCCCCGCCGACGTCGAGGCGGCCGCGGACGTGCTCCTCGGCGCCCGCCTGGTGTTCACCTGGGGCCTCGGCGTTTCCTCGGTGTGTGCCGAATACGCCGCTTTCCGCCTGGCCCGCCGGGGCCTGGTGACCCGTCACTGCCCCGACACCGGCTTCCGGCTCGCCGACGCGCTGCTCCCGCTGACCGCCGAGGACGCGGTGCTGGTCTACGTCCCGGCGCGGCACAACCGCGACGTCGAGATGATCATCGCCCACGCCGAGCGCACCGGCGCCGCCGTGGTGCTGGTGACGAGCAAGCTGTCCAGCGGCCTCGCCTCCCGGGTGCGGGTCGTGCTCCCGGCACCGGACTCGCCGACGAAGTTCACCGGCGAAACGCTCACGGCGTCGGTCGTCACCGACATGCTGACGCACACGATCGCGGCGAGGACCGCGGACACCGCCAAGACCACCACGGAGCTGCTCACCCTGCTGCGCGGCGAGCTGGGCGAGCGGCCGCACTGACGGCCCGCGACGTACGCAGTCGTCTAGGTAATTCTCCCGATGTCCGGAGGTCGTGGCGCGGCAACGCTGGGAGGTCCCGTGATCATCGAGGAGAAAACACGATGAACCGACTCCGCCGCAGTGTCGCGGCATTCGGCCTCGCCGCCGCGCTGGCCGCCGTCTCGATCGCCCACGCCCCGGCCTCGTCGGCCGCGGGCGGCTTCCCCAACCACCGGAATCCGATCGTGCTCGTCCACGGCTTCACCGAGGACGGGTCCATGTGGGGTGCCCTGAAACAGGCATTGGCCCAGGACGGCTACACCGGTGACCAGATCACTGCGATCACCTACGACACCTATACCCAGTCGAACGTGACCACCGCCGAAGCGCTCGGCAAGACCGTGCGGGACGTGCTGAGCAGGACCGGCGCGGCCAAGGTCGACATCGTCTCGCATTCGATGGGCGGCCTGAACAGCCGCTACTGCGTCAAGTTCGCGGGCTGCGCCGGGGTCACCGACCACTGGATCTCCCTGTCCGGCGCGAACAAGGGCACCACCATGGCGAACCTGTGCACCGCCCTCGTGACCTGCCGCGAGATGGTGCCCGGTTCGGCGGTGCTGTCGAAGCTCAACGCCGCCCCGGCGCTCCCGGCGGGCACGAAGTGGGCCACCCTGTGGACGCCGAACGACCGCATCATCGTGCCGCCGACGAACACCCCGATCGACGGCGCGGAGAACATCGAGGTCACCACCCCCGGGGTCACGCACACGAACATCTTCCGCGATCCCGGTGTCCTCGACAGCGTGCGGAAACTGCTCGCCTCGTGACGCCGCGGTGAGCGGGAAGCGCCCCTCGCCTCCCGCTCACCGCCGCCCGGCGACCCAGGCGGCGATCTGCGCGCGGTTGCGGAAACCGAGCTTGGTCAGGATGTGCTGCACGTGGGCGTCCACGGTCCGCGGCGAGACGACCAGCTCCGCCGCGATGTCCCTATTGGACAGTCCTTTCGCGACGAACCCGGCGATCTCCCGTTCCCGCTTGGTCAGCTCGTCCTCGGTCGTGTCGGTGAGCGGACCGCCGGCGTCGCCGAGCGCGTAGCGCATCGCCCGGCCGGTGTCCATGGCGCGGCCCTCGGCGAACACCGCGGCGAACCTGTCCGCGCCGAGCGCCTTGCGGGTGGACTTCGCGTGCCGGCGGTGCGGCAACGCGACGGCGACCTCCGCGGTGGCACCGACACTTTCCCACGCCGTCGCGGCGATGCCGAACAGCGTCGCGGCCCGCTCGTACTCGCCCCGCGCGTCCGCCACCCAGGCCATGGACTCCAGCCGGTAGGCCTCGCCGAGCCGGTTGTGCATCAGCGCGGCGATGGACAGCCCGTCCCGTGCCGCCGCGTCGGCGACCTCGATGTCGCCGTACCCCACCTCGACGGCCGTGATCCCGAACAACGCCATGGCCCGGTAATAGGACTCGCCGCGCTCCTCGCTCAGCGCCATCATCCGCCGCAACGAGCGCCGCCCCGCCTCGAGATCGCCGAGATAGGCGATCGAAGTGCCGTGGATGAACAACGGATGCAGTTCACGGCGAACCTCGCCGTGGGCACGGAAAACGTCGATCGCGGCAGCGGCCAGCTCGGGCGCAACGGGCTCGATCCGCATCAACGCGAGCAGGCTCGCGACGTAGGTGCGGTGTGCCCGCGTCACCTCGTCCCCGCCCAGCGCCTCCGCCTCGGCGAGCAGCGCGTCCGCCGCGGCCATGTCGGAATGCCACAGCGCGTGCAGCGCGCAGACCGCCAGCCCGTGCGCCCGGCCCGGGTGGTCCTCCCCCGCCGCGGCCAGTGCGCGTTCCAGCCAGGTCCGGGCCTCGACACTCGATCCTCGCAGCGACCAGTACTCGTCGAGCCGTCCGGCGATGCGCAGCGCCGCTCCCGCCTCGCCCGGCGTGGCCAGCGACCAGTCCAGCGCGGCGCGGAGGTTCCCGTGCTCGCGGCGCAGCCGGTCGATCCAGGTGAGCTGCCGGGAACTCACCCATTCCGTGTCGGCCCTGGCGGTGAGCCGATCGATCCAGTCGCGGTGCAGCCGCGCCACGTGGGTCCGCTCGCCCGATCGCTCCAGCTGTTCCTGCCCGTACTCGCGCAGAGTCTCCAGCATGCGATAGCGAACGACCTCGCCCTGATCCTCCTCGCGGGCCAGCACGGACTTGTCCACCAGCCCGTCGATCGCGTCCAGTACCTCGGCCGCGGGGACGTCGAGGCCACCGCAGACCTCCTCCGCCGCGTCGAGATCGAAGGACCCGGCGAACACCGACGCCCACGCCCACACCGCCTGTTCGGCGGGCGAGCACAGCTCGTGACTCCAGGCCACGGCCGCCCGGAGCGTCTGCTGCCGCTCCGGCGCCGTGCGCGGTGCCGTCGTCAGCAACGGCAGCCGGCGGGTCAGCCGCTCGGCGAGTTGCTTGGGCGACAGCGACCGGATGCGGGTCGCCGCCAGTTCGATCGCCAGCGGCAGCCCGTCCAGCCTGCGGCACACGCGCACGACGTCGGCGCAGTTCGCGTCGGTGATCCGGAAGGAAGGGAGGACGGCCGTCGCGCGCTCGGCGAACAGGCGGATCCCGTCGTACTGCGCGAGGGCGGCGGGTGTGCAGGCGACGTCGTCCGCGGGCACCGGCAACGGGGACACCCGCACGAGATGTTCCCCGGCGACGCCGAGCGATTGCCTGCTGGTCGCCAGCAATGCCACCCGCGGGCACCCGGCGAGTACCGCCGCCACGAACTTCGCGCACGCTTCGACCACGTGCTCGCAGTTGTCCAGCACCAGCACGGCTTCGCGGTCGCGGAGATGGTCGAGCACCACGCGCCGGGCGGGCTGACCGGACCGGTCCTGCAACCCCAGCCGATCCGCCACCAGCGTCGGCAGCAGTGCGCCGTCCCGCAGCTCGGCCAACCCCACGAACACGGTTTCGCCGACACGGTCACGAACGGCGTCGGCCACCGCGACGGCCAGCCGCGTCTTGCCGACACCGCCAGGGCCGACGAGGGTCAGCACCCGGCCGGGCCCGAGCCGCGACCGGACCTCGGCCGTCTCCCGGCGCCTGCCGATCAGGCTGGTCACCACGCCCGGCAGCCCCATCGCCACGTTCCACGCCCGTTTCTCGCGTTGATCGACAGACCACCTTAACCGCTCGAGTCTCCTCCGTCACTCCTGCGGTTCAGCGCGTTGACCTGGTCATTCAAACGCGTACGATGTGTATCGAATACAAGGTGTACTTGTTTGAGAGCCCTGATGAAGGAGTTGAGTGCCATGAGCTTCGCCGTCCCGTCCGGCTACGCGTCCCGGCCGGTGGCCGTGATCGGCGCCGGAACCCTCGGCCGCCGGATCGCGCTGATGTTCGCCACCCGCGGTGGCACCGTGCGGATCCACGACCTCGCCCAGCCGCAGCGTGAAGCCGCGGTGTCCTATGTGGAGCAAAACGTCGCCGAGATCGCGGGCAGGATCGAGAACGGCACGCCCGGCAAGGTGATCGCCAGCGGTGACCTCGCCGAAGCCGTCGAAGGTGCCTGGCTGGTCGTCGAGGCGATCCCGGAGCGGCTCGACCTGAAGAAGCGGATCTTCGGCGAGCTGGACAAGATCGCCGACGCGGACGCGATCCTGGCGAGCAACTCGTCGTCCTACGCGAGCCGCCTGTTCCTCGACCACGTCGACCACCCGGAACGCGTGCTCAACATCCACTTCTACATGCCGCCGACGCAGAACGCGGTCGACGTGATGTCCTGCGGCCAGACCGACCGGGACGTGCTCGACTTCGTGCTGACGACGCTGCCCGAGTTCGGGGTTTTCCCGTTCGAGGCACGCAAGGAGAGCACCGGGTTCATCTTCAACCGGGTGTGGGCGGCTATCAAACGCGAATGCCTCGAAGTGGTCGCCGAGGGCGTCGCCACTCCGCAGGACGTCGACGGCATGTTCGGCGTCAACACCGGCTCGCGCGGCGGCCCGTTCCGGATGATGGACCAGGTCGGACTGGACGTCGTGCTCGACATCGAGGAACATTACGCGGCCGAACACCCCGAGTACCCCGAAGGACCCCGCGTGCTGCTGCGTGACTACATCGCCCGCGGCCGCCTCGGCGTGAAGAGCGGCGCCGGGTTCTACGACGACTACCCCAACCCTGCCTGACAAGGGATCCGATGCCGAAGTCGCCGACGAAGACCCGCCCGCGGACCGTGGCCGCCTTGATGCGCAGCGCGCGGGCACTGTTCATCGAGCGCGGCTACCACGCCACCTCGATCAGCGACATCTGCGGCCACGCCGGCCTGACCCGCGGCGCGTTCTATTCCAACTATTCCAGCAAGGAACACTTGTTCCTGGCGCTGTACGACACCGAAACCGACCGCATCCTCGACGACCTCGAACGCGCCGCCCGCGACATCACCGATGCCGGTGCCCACCCCGTCGGGCGTATCCTGGAGTACTTCGCCGCCCACCGCCGCGACGACCGGCAATGGTTTCTCGTGTCGATGGAGTTCACCCTCCACGCGGCCCGCAACCCCGAACTCGCCGCTGAACTCGCCCCGCACGAGGACCGGCTCACCACCGCGATGGCGGACCTGCTCACCTCGCTGCTGCCCGGCCTCGCCCCCGGCGACGCGCGCGACCTCGCCCTGCTGATCACCGCGCTGCACGAAGGAACCACCGCGCAGGAACTCGTCCACGGCGCCCCGGCCACCGCGTTCCGCGCCCGCACGGTTCCGCGGGTGGTGGACACGATCGCGACGGGAATGCTCGGCCCCTGACGGTTTATCGGCCGGCCGGAGAGTCCAGCACCCGCAAAGTGGGCGCCGATCCGTTGGCGGGCCGAGTGATCGCGAACAACCGCTCGTTGTCGGTACTCCACGCCAGACCCCGGGGCGCGAGCACTCCGTCACTCGTAGCGTCCAGTGTGGACAGTGGAACGGCGCCACCGGTCTCGTACACGTAGACGTCGTCGCGCGGATTGCGCACGCCGCCCGCGATGTACCTGCCGTCCGGCGAAGTCGCCACGGCGTTCGGGTACTGGCCGGTGTGGTACGCCCCGGCGCGGGTGAGATCGGTGCTGTTGAAGGCTTCCACTGCGTCGCGAGATCCCGAAGCGGTGTAGATGGTCTTACCGTCCGGGGAGAGGGCGAGGTCGGTCAGGTCGCTGCCGACGACGGCGCCGGACGCGCGGGCGTCGAGTTTCCCGCCGGTGACGGCGTAGACGTACACCGCGGATTGGCTGAGCTCCGCTTGGCCGGCCACGAGCGGTCCGGCGTCTCCGGTCCGCGACGCGAGCAGTGGTGCGTGGTGGAAGTGGACGTTGGCGCCCTGCAGGTCGAGGGTGACGGTGGGCGGGGTAGCGGCGGTGTCGAGTTTGCCGATGCCACCGTTCCACGATTCCTCGCAGCCGTAACCGAACCACACCACGGTCCCGGTGCGGGCGAGATGAGCCGGGCAGCTCTGGGCTCCAGTGGGATAGCGGGCGGTCTCGGCGAGCGTGGTGGTGTCGATGGCGGAGATCGCGTCCCCGGACGCGAGCGCGACGTACAGGGTGCGGCCGTCGGCCGAGAGCGTCATCCCGGACGCGCCGAACTGACTGTCGATGGTTTTGCGTACCCAGCCGTGGAAGTCGGTGACGACGACGCCATTGCCGGTCTTCCCACCACTCACGAACACGTGGTGATTCGCCTGGTCGGCGACCATGTCGGAGTAGGCGGGAAGTCCCAACGAACCGGTGCGCGGTCTCGCGTCCGCACTCGGTGCCACCGCCAGTAAAACCGCGCCCACCGCTACGGCCAGCACCATTGTTTTCGCGCACGAAACAGTCCTCATCCCGGTCTCCCCATCCGTGGAACCATGCGATCGCATGACTGAGTGACTCGAATGTAGCGAATGCCGCCCCAGTGGTCCATACCGCCGGACGGCGGCAAAGAAGCTCATTCCCCGGCGAATGTCCAAGCTGGACCATACGGGCTATTGAGGCCTCGTGAAGCCGGTTGTAGCGTCGATTGTGGTGTTCGCCGCCCAGAGGGGAAGGCTGGTGCTGCCACCGGCCACTCGCATACTCAGCGGACTCGGGCGCAATTTTGCAGGGGGATGCGAAATATGCCGACCAAACGCGCGTTTTTGTCGTGCGCTCTTACGATTATCGTAGTGGCCGGCACCGTTTTCGGTACCGGCCCGATCGCGGCCGCGATGCCGCAGCGGTCCGCCGCCTCGAGCCCGGCGGCTCATACCCACCGCAGTGTTCCGCCATCACCGCCGGGACCGGCGGATGTGGTGCCCCGCCACGAAATCGCGCCGGTGGGGCAGGTGGCGGCCGAGCCCAAGCGGCTGGCCGAGAAGGTCGAGCACCGCACACTCATGACCAAGGCGTTCCCGCTGTCGGACGGGCGGACGCAGCTGCAGGTTTCGCAGATACCATTGCACTACCGCGACGCCGCCGGACACTGGCAGGACATCGACACGCGGATCGCGAAGACTCCGGCTCGCCAGGGTTACGCCTTCGGCAACGAGCACAACACTTTTCGGAGCTCTTTCGGTACCACGACGGAGAATCTCGTCGGCTTCGCCCACGGCGAGCGGGAAATCCGGCTCGGCATCGCCGGTGCGCCACGGGCGCTGGAACCGCGGGCCGAGGGCAGTGCGATCACCTATCCGGGCGCGTTCCCTGGCACCGACGTGGTCTACCAGGTGATCTTCGCGGACTGCTGGAGGGCAACCCACCCACCCAGGATCAGCTGGCCCAAGTCGCTAGAATGACAGATGAACAGCTACTCAACGCGGTCCGAAACCCGATCGGCGGTGGCTGCGTCGGCGTCTCCTCGAAGAGAACCACTCTCCTCAACGGGAACCACCGCGTCGCCGAGCTACTAAGAAGGGCAGGGAGCCCGGAGCATCCGGCCATCACAGAAGATCTCCGAATATTTGTAGTAAACTGGTAATCAGCAAGAATCCATATATTATCGGAGATCTACGATGTCAAGTTCCACAGCTGACGAGCCTCGCCTCGGACTTCTCGGCGCCCCGGTCCCGAACGTCGTTAAAAGAGTAACATCGGATAGACTTATCCAACTCGGCAATCGGGCTGTGACGCTCGGATACAGCGCCGTTGGGCGATCGACCTGGATTGCAACGCGCGGCGAGGAGATCGAGTCCGTCGTACTGATTGCTATCTGCCCTGAGGGCACCGTGAGTCAGCCGCATAGCTGCTGGCGATGCTATGCAGGAGTGAGCACGACGGAGACAGGCCTGGTGGTCTTCACCATAGACATCGAGAAATCGGAATTCGACAAGCTTGACACTGTGACCGACCCGTGGACGCTCGCGGAGATCCTGCTCTATCCGGCAACACATCTTCCGATAGACGCACGATGAACGAACGGCCCGCGATCGAGTTGCTCAGGCGGGGTGGCTGGAAACCTGGCCGGGACGTGTCGATCGGGGAAGACCTGCGCGCCCTGTGGGAGGAAGGGCACATGGTCTTTCCCGCGGCGATCGACTTCCTGCGCGAGTACTCGGGGCTCGTCCTGACCTGGGAACGCGACGGTTCCCCCGACGACGCCTGGTTTTCCGCGGCCGTAATCTGCGCGCAAGCCGCCTCGGGGTGGGTTGCCGACTATTCGGCCCGTGCGGGTACCACCCTCGTGCCCGTGGGGGCTGCCAACAGGGGGTACCTCATGTTGCTGCTCGGGGAGAACGGACACTGGTTCGGCGGCTTCGACGACGCGTTCGGCGAAGTCGGCGAGGATCTGCTCTCCTGCCTCGACAATCTGGTCCTGACCAACAGATTCCTTCGAGAACTGTGACGCCCGAAGTAGCGGCGATCAGGTCGGCAGGGTGCAGGCGTTGCGCTGGATTTCGACGTCGGTGAACTGCTGCCACCCACCGTTGCCGATGGTGACAGGACCGTCGTCCCACGTATCGCTGTAGGGCAGATACCGGTACCAGCGCAGGTCGCCGTTGCCGGTTACGGCGTAGAGGACGTCGCCGCCCGCCGAGGAAATCCGGCGGAAGGTGTTCCAGCCGCCGTTGCCCACGAGCTTTTCGGTCTGGGTCCAGCGTTTGGTCGCGGTGTCGTAGGCGAAGCGGTAAAGCAGGCCACCGGGGGTACGCGCGTACAGCACACCCTTGCCCGCGCCGGTAATCAGGTCGTAGGCGTTCCAGCCGGCGCCGATCGTTTCGCTGGACCACGTCCCCAAAGCAGGCTGATAGCTCCGGCGGCTCAGCTTGCCATCGGGGGCCACAAGATAGAAATCGCCGCTGGCGTCGACCGTGATGCGGTTACGCGTGGCATCGGTGTCGAAGCCCGTCCAGCCGGTGGCGACGAGCTTGCGCGAGTCGTCGGACCAGCCGGTGCCGGTCCATCGGTAGCGATAGACGTCGCCGTTGGCGCGGACGCCGTAGAGCACGCCGTCGGGCCCGGCGACGACCCGGGTGAAGGCCGCCCAGCCGCCGTTGCCGATGACGGTCCGGTCCGGGGCCATCGGGCCGCCGTCGGTGGCCGCCGGGTGCCCGTAGAGCAGCACGTCGTCGTTGACCGCGAAGATCGGCGCGGTGGGCACGCAGGTCGTGCCCAGCTCAAGCCGCTTCGCGCGGATCCAGTCGCTGAAGGAGCCTACGCTGGTGAACACGTCGGGATAGCCCAGTGCACAGTGGACACCCCAGGAAACGATACCCACCTGGGTCCCGGCAGCGGTCACGAGCGGGCCGCCGGAGTCGCCCTTGCAGGCGCCCTGGCCTTCCGGGCTCGTCGTGCAGAGGCTGGCGGTGCTGACCGGCCCCTTCGACGAGAGCCGTGTCGCGCAGGTCTGGAGGTCGAGCGCCTTCAAGCCGATGGTCTGCAGGTCGTTCGGGTTGTCCCCGGGATAGCTCGTCTTTCCCCAGCCGGAAAGAGTCAGCGTCTCGCCCACGCGCACGACCTGGTTCGCCGGGGCCAGGGTGACCGGCCGGGTGTGCGCGTCGTAGGTCATCGCGGACGCGAGCTTCAGCAGCGCGATGTCGTTGAAGTACGAGTCGGGGTTGAACTGTTTGTGCGCCACGATTTTCTTGACCGCGACCGGGGTGCCGCCGTCGAGCCGGTTGCTGCCGTGGCGGATCACCACCCGGCTCGCGTCACCGTTGTACCGCACCACGCAGTGCGCCGCGGTGAGCACGATGTCCCTGTCCACAAGCGACGCTCCACATTGGAACGCTCCGTCGCCCCAGAGGCTCAGCTGGTAGGGGAACTGGTCGGGTGCCGCCGGACGTCCGCCGACGATCGCGGGATCCGCCGAGGCGGGTACCGTCGCCGTGGCCACGAGGATCACGGCAGCGAGAACCGCACCCCACCTCCGGAAACCCGGCATCGGTATTCCCCGTTCCCCGTGCGGACCTACGTCGTTATGGCACGTACATTGCTACGGGAGCAGCCGGGCGACAAGTCCACGACCGGGTTAAGAAAGCTTCGCGAAATCAGCTACGTGAAGCGGTCAGAGTGTCGAAGTCGGGGAAATCGTCCGCCAGCGTCGCGCCGGTGAAATTGCCGACCCAGCCGCCGTCGTCGTGGAAGAAGCGGATCGAGATGTAGTCCGGGCGCGTGCCCATGTCGAACCAGTGCGTGGTGTTCGCCGGGACGCTCAGCAGGTCGCCCGCCTCGCACAGGATCGCGTACACCTGTCCGTCGACGTGTAGGTAGAACACGCCGGAGCCGCGCGCGAAAAAGCGGTCTTCATCGTCGTCGTGGGTGTGTTCGGCGAGAAACTTCCGGCGCGCGGCGGCGGCTTCGTCCGCCCAGGCGGGGTCGTTCGAGGGGGTCATCCGCATGGCGTCGACGACCTGGTAACCCTCGGACTCGATGACGCGGTCGATGCGCGCGCGGTAGGCGGCGAGCACCTCTTCCTGCGTCGCCTCCCTCGGCAGGTCCGCGACAACCTCCCAGCGTTCGAACCGCACGCCGAGGCGCTTGAGCTCGGCGACGATCGTCTCGGTGTCCTCGGTCCGCAGCCGGACCTGCTCGGGCCGGTCGTCCGGCCACACCGTCAGCAAGGTCATCGCACTCCCCTTCCACCAGCATCGAGTGTCGTCTCCACGGTGAACCGGAGCAACCACTCGAGACATTCCAGCCGGTGCCTCGCCTGCGTCAGATCGGCGCCCCAGACGTAGACGCCGTGCCGCGCGACGATCAGCGCCGGGGTGTCGGCCGCGAAGCCCGCCTCGAACGCGTCACCCAGCGCGCACATGTTCTGACCGTTCGCGATCACCGGCACGGTCACCAGGTCGTCGTGCGCGGACCGCCCGAAGCCCTTGAGCATCTCGAGGTCCCGCAGTGGCACGCCGTCCGGCCAGCGCTCCGCGGCCACCACCGGCGCGAGCGCGTGGACGTGCACGACGGCGCCCGCGCCGGACACGGCGGCGATGCGGGCATGCAGTCCGGCCTCGGCCGACGGCGTCTTCTCCGGGAAGGGCTGATCGGCGACGGCCTCGCCGCGCTCGTCGACCAGGACGACGTCGTCCATCGACAGCTCGCCCTTGTCGCGCCCGCTCACGGTGACCGCCAGGCGGAGCGGATCACGGCCCAGTACCACCGACAGGTTGCCGGAGGTACCCCGCATCCAGCCCATCGCGGCGTACCGCGCCGACTCGGCGGCGAGCGCGCGTCCGGCCGCCTCCAACGCTGTCACAGCGGCACCAGCCCCACCCCGGCAAAGGACCGGACCGTCCGATGGGCGCCGAAATCCGCGTCGCCGTATGGCTCGCCGTCCCGCGCGAGGCCCACGGTCTGCCAGCCGTCGGCCGCCGCGGCGTCCAGTTCGGCCGGGACGTCGGAGAAGAACGCCACGTCGGCGGATTCGGCGCCGAGCGCGGAGGTGATCGCCCGGTACGAGGACTTCTCCCGCTTCGGCCCGGCGTTGACGGTGTCGAAGTGCGCCTCGAACAGCCCGGTGACGTCGCCGTCGGTGGTCCGGGAGAACGACGCGATCTGCCCGGCGACCGAGCCGGAGGAGAACACCGCCAGCCGCACTCCCGCGCCGTGCCAGGCACGCAGCGCGGGCGCGACATCGGCGAAGAACTCGGTGGTCAGTTCGCCCGCGGCGTAACCCCGCTGCCAGATCAGGCCCTGCAACGTCTTGAGCGGAGCGGCCTTGCGGTCCTCGTCCATCCAGCCGTGCAGCACCGCGACGACCTCGGCGGTGGACGCCGACTCCGGGAGCCCGCCGAGATGCCGCGTCTGCGTCACGGCGGCGGTGACCTCGGGATCGCCCGGGTGCTCCTCGATCCACGGGCCGAGCCGTGGCCGCGCGTAGTCGTAGAGCACGGCATGCACCTGGCTCGTGGGCGTCATCGTGCCCTCGATGTCGAGCACGGCCCACCGGGCGGTCAGGGTGGTGGTCACTGGTTGGGTTCCCCTTCTGCGTAGTACTCGCCGAGCCGTCCCGGGGCGAACGCGCCCCGGTCGGTCACCACCGTGGTGACGAACCGCGGTGGAGTGACGTCGAAAGCGGGATAGCGGCCACGGACGCGTTCGCTCGCGACCCGATGGCCCAGCACACTCAGCACCTCTTCGCCGTCGCGGTACTCGATCGGGACGTCCGAACCGGTCGGCGCGGCCTGGTCCGGCGCCTGCACCATGGCGTGGAACGGGACGCCGAACGTGTGCGCCGCGACGGCGAGGCCGAGGGTGCCGATCTTGTTGACCACGTGGCCGTCCATCGTGACCCGGTCCGCGGCCGTGACGAGCGCGGTGATCTCCCCCGAAGCCAGTGTCGCCGCGCCCATGCCGTCGGTGATGACGGTCGTGGCCACGTCCAGCCCCGCCAGCGTTTCCGCGGTCAAGCGCGTGCCCTGCAGGTACGGGCGCGTTTCCGTGCAGACGAACGCCGGCTCCTTGCCCGCTCGCCGCGCGGCGAGGACCAGCTCGACCAGGTACAGATCGGCCCAGCAGTGCGTGAGCACGGTCGCCCCGGCGGGCAGGAGCTCCGCGGTGTACGTCCCGAGTGCGCGGCTGCGCGCGCGGTATCGCTCGTCGCCGAGCCGGGCACCCGACTCGGCCGCCGCGATCAGTTCGGCACCCGACACCGAGCCTGCGGTGTCCACTGAGGACAGTACGAAGCAGACGGCCTTGCGGAGGTGGTTGTTGGTTTTCCGGGTACTGACAACACGATCAGCGGCACGTCCGAGATAGGCACGTGCCGGCGCGGGCTCGAGTGTGGACGCCTCGCGCGCGGCGAGCACCATCGCGCCGAGCGCGGCGAAGTACGGGCCGGACGACTGCGTGACCATGTCCTCGATGGCCACGGCGACGTCTTCCGCGGTGGCACAGCGCACCCACTCCCGCTCGATCGGAAAACGGCGTCGGTCCAGGATGTGCACGCCGTCGTCGGCCAGCCGGACGCTGTCGGCGAGTACGGGAAGGGACATCAGCTGTACCCGGACAGCGTGGGCCGCGTACCACGCAGAAAATGGTCACCGACCTCGCGGGCCTTGTAGGCCACGGGGTCGTGCAGGGTCAGCGTGCGCGCGTTGCGCCAGAACCGGTCGAGCCCGTACTTCGTCGCGGTGGCGCGGGCGCCGGTGAACTCGAAGATCTTCGACGTCGCTTCGACCGCGATCCGGCCGGCCACGACCTTGGCGCCGGAAATCGCGATCGCGGCCTCCGCTCGCTCTTCGTGCGTGAGGTCCCAGCCGCGCTCGTCGGCCTGGCCGAGCGCCGTCACCGCGGCGTCGACCGCGAATCCGGCCGCGCGCGCCATGGCCACCAGCTCGCCGTAGCCTGCCAGCACGTACGGATCCGCGTCCGCGGAGTCCACATCGGACAGTATCCAGGCACGGCTTCGGTCGCGGGTGTACGCGGCGGCGGTGTCGAGGGCGCCGAGCGCCGTGCCGACGTAGACCTGGGCGAGCATGAGCTGGAAACCCAGCGCCGCCAAGGAGATCCGCGGACAGCGGGGATCGGCGGGGTTCTCCGGCTGGACGCCGAGCACATCGCCGGCGTCGACGCGCGTGCCCGCGAACCGCACGCCGCCGCTCGCGGTCAGCCGCTGCCCGATGTTGTCCCAGTCACCGGCGAACGTCACGCCGCGGGCGCGGGTGTCGACGACGAAGGTGAGCTTCTCGGCGGTGTCGGCACGGGTCCCGCTCACCACCAGCCGATCGGCGACCGACGCCCCGGTCGCGAACGTCTTGGCCCCTTCGAGCGTGAAGCCGTCGCCGCATGGGGTCAGGCGGAGGGCGGCGTCGAGAGGGTTGCTGACCCCGGCCCAGAACCAGTCCGGCCGGCTCGACACCGGCGTCCCGAACAATCCGGCGCGCCACAGCTGCAGGTAGTGGTAGCCGAGCAGATGCCCGGCCGACGCGTCGGCCGCGGCCACGATCCGGGTGACCTCGTTGGCCGCCGCCCATCCCCCGGAGTCCAGCAGCGTGAGCAGCCCCGACTCCCGCAGCAGCTCGACCTCGCGCACGGGCTCGCCGCCGGCCTGGTCGCGCTCGGCGGCGTCGGCGGCCAGGACGTCGGCGAGCTTCGTGGCAACGTCACGCCACGGCTGGGTCACGGGGCACCTCCCACCTCGTCGGGGTGGTCCCACCGTCCCATGCGACGCGGCCATGACGCGAGTGACGCCGATCTCAGTGCCCCATGAGGACCACGCCGAAAGAACGGATCGGTGTCCCTACCATGATCCGATGCGCCAGGCCGAGCTGAAGCCCTATTGGAACACCAACGTCGCCCGGCACCCCGGCATCCTCCGCACTGTTCCCGAGGGATGCGCCGAGGCGCTGGACGTCGGCTGCGGAGACGGTCTGCTCGCCCGCAAGCTGGCCGGTCCGGCGCGGCACGTCACCGGTATCGACGCCTCGCCGGAGATGATCGCGCGCGCCCGTGAACTCGCCGGCGGCTCCCCGCGTCTCACGTTCTTCGAAGGCGACTTCCTCGCCGCCGATCTCCCCGCCGGGGGATTCGACTTCATCTGCTCGGTGGCCACGATCCATCACATGGACTACGAAGCGGCCCTCACCCGCATGCGCGAGCTGCTGCGCCCCGGCGGCACGCTGGTGGTGGTCGGCCTGGCCCGGGAGGCGAGCGCGGCGGACTGGGCGGTGACGATCGCGGCGGCCCCGGTCGTGCGGATCACCAAGGCACTGCGCCGCGCGCACGGTCCGGACGGGATGCCCGCGATGTCCCCGCGGATGAGCTATGCGGAGGTGCGGGCTACCGCGCGGCGGCTGCTGCCCAACGTCCGCTATCGGCGGCACCTGCTCCGCCGATACTCCCTGACCTGGGTGAAGCCCATCGGCTAGCCCAGTGCGATCGGCGCAGACGAGTCGTATAGGGCGTTATACGACGGGCGTCGCCGGACGGGCGCCGTCCAGCACTTCCCCAGGGAGCCTTCACCGTTCGCCGCGGATGGTGCGGCGCAGTCTCGGGACGCGTTCGGCGAGTGTCCGTTCGGCTCCGCGTTGCGTCGGGTGGTAGTAGTCCTTGCCCACCAGCTCGTCCGGCGGATACTGCTGTGACAGCACCCCTTCCGGGACGTTGTGCGGGTAGCGGTAGCCCTGCGCGTTGCCGAGCTGCTTCGCGCCCGCGTAGTGCCCGTCGCGCAGATGTGGTGGCACGGTGCCGATCCCGCCGGCGCGGACGTCGGACAGTGCCGCGTCGATGCCGGTGATGACGGCGTTCGACTTCGGCGCCGTCGCGAGGTGCACGGTGGCCTGCGCCAGCGCGAGCCTGCCTTCGGGCATGCCGATGAACTGGACGGCGTGCGCGGCGGCGACCGCCGACTGCAACGCGGTCGGGTCGGCCATCCCGATGTCCTCGCTGGCGTGCACCACCAGGCGCCGCGCCAGGAACCGCGGGTCCTCCCCCGCCTCGATCATCCGGGCCAGGTAATGCAGCGCGGCGTCCACATCGGACCCGCGGATGGACTTGATGAAGGCGCTGATGACGTCGTAGTGCTGATCGCCGTCGCGGTCGTAGCGCACCGCCGCCTTGTCCACTGTGGACTCAACGACGGCGAGGTCGATGGTCTTGCCCTCGGTGGAACCCGCCGCGTCGGCCGCCGCCTCCAGCGCGGTCAGTGCCCGGCGCGCGTCGCCCCCGGCAAGGCGGACGAGGTGCGCCCGCGCGTCCTCGGTCAGCGTCAGCTCGCCGCCGAGACCGCGTTCGTCGGCCAGCGCGCGTTCGAGCACCTCGACGATGTCGTCGTCGGTCAGCGGGCGCAGCTGGAGCACCAGTGAGCGGGACAGCAGCGGCGAGACCACGGAGAACGACGGGTTCTCGGTGGTCGCCGCGACGAGCAGGACGGTGCGATCCTCGACCGCGCCGAGCAGGGCGTCCTGCTGGGTCTTGGAGAACCGGTGCACCTCGTCGATGAACAGCACGGTGTTCTCGGCGTTGTAGGCCCGTCTGCGGCGGGCTTCCTCGATGACGCCACGGACTTCCTTCACCCCGGCCGAAAGCGCGGACATCGCGACGAACCGGCGCCCGGTGGCGATGGAGACGAGGTTCGCCAGCGTCGTCTTCCCGGTGCCCGGCGGGCCGTAGAGCAGCACGGACGCGGGCGCCGCGCCCTCGACGAGCCTGCGCAGCGGCGCGCCCTCGCGCAGCAGGTGCTGCTGGCCCACGACCTCGCCGAGCGAGCGCGGGCGCATCCGCACCGCCAGCGGCGAACTCGCCGGGTCCGCCTGCGTGAGCTCCGGATTCGCCTCGGTCGGCTCCGGCGGCGGACCGAGGTCGGGGTTCACCGTGAAGAGTTCGTCTTGCGCCACGGTGTCGACGTTAGCCGCTACCCCCGACACGAATCGCCACGGGATGCGACGTCAGCGAGCCCGCTCACGGAACGAGCGCCACATGATGGCCGCGGCGTAGGGCAGGAACTCGCCGCCGCGGCGCCACAGCCACGGGATGCCCTTGAACACCAGCCAGCCGACGTGCGCCGCGGTGCTCGGGTCGGCGCCGCCGGAGCAGGTCAGGCTCACCGGTTCGGCGATCTCGAACCCGGATTCGGCCAGCAGCGCGGTGAATCCCTGCGCCAGCATGCGGTGTCCCAGCTCGGACGGGTGCAGCCGGTCGACGCTCCACGCGGCGAGGTCGTAGGCGCCGGGCATCGTGGCGAGGTCCAGGCACGGTACGCCCTCCCGCTCGACGACGGCGTCGATGGCCTCGTTCAGTTCGGCGACGCGGGCGCTCAGCGCGCGGCGGATCGACGCCGGGAGCCGGAACACCTTCGCGTGGTCGTGGTAGCGGACGGGGATCACGGTCGTGCCGACGGCGGCCAGCTCCCGCAGGACGACGGTGAGGTCGGCCGCGATGGCGTCCGCGTCGAAATCCGGGCGCAGCGTGTCGTTCATGCCCACCACGAGCAGGGCGGCGTCCGGCCGGTGCGCGACCGTGGCGGGCAGCTGATCGCGACGCACGCAGCTCATCCGCGCGCCGGTGAACGACGGGTTGAGGTAGCCGTCCGGTTCGACGCCGAGCGCGGCGGCGACCAGCGGGCCGACCCCGCGCCAACCGCCCCGGCGCGGCAGCGGATCGCCGAGGCCGACGGCGGTCGAATCGCCGAGGACGGCGAGCCGCCCGGCGCGGCGGGCCACCGGCACGAGGTGCGGGCGGCGCGGCTGGTGGGGTTCGGGGAACTCGGTGACTTCGATGCCGATCACGGTCACGCTGACGACCATCGGGCATCGAAACTCACCTGCGGTGATGACTGGGTAACGCGGCGAGGACGCGTCGGCGAAAGTTGCGTGCGCCCGATGCCGTCAAGGCCACCTTATGGGCGTCCGGTGCCGTCAAGGCCACCTTGCGGGCGTCCGGTGCCCGTAAGGTGGCCTTAACGGAACGCCGGGTAGTAGGCCAGGTCGGAGTGCGGGCCCAGCCGGGCGCCGAGCGCCGCCGCGACACGCGTGGCGTGCTCGGCGATGTCCGTCAGCCGCGCGTACCCGGCGTGTTTCGCCAGCTCACGCCACCACGTGACCAGCGCGGCCTCGCGGCTCACCGGTGTCGCGGGGCGGCTCAGGTCCAGCGTCGGCAGCATCTCGAAGGTGCGGAGCCACACCAGCAGCATCTCGCTCGTGGTCAGCTGCTCGG
This sequence comes from Amycolatopsis sp. NPDC059027, assembly GCF_042739735.1. NCBI lineage: Bacteria > Bacillati > Actinomycetota > Actinomycetes > Pseudonocardiales > Pseudonocardiaceae > Amycolatopsis > Amycolatopsis sp. NPDC059027. The sequence goes on from NZ_JBHYIK010000007.1 coordinate 57,618, forward strand.
CCAGCATCTCGTCGTCGGCGAAGGCGGGCCACACCGCGACGACCTCGGCGCGCCAGGCGGCGATCATCGCCTCGCTCATCCCCGCGGGCAGGGCGAGCGCACCGGGCGAGGACGCGAACGGGATCCGCAGGTACGCCGCGTCGACGAGCGCCGTGCGCACGAGCCCGCGCTCGAAGTCCAGGAAGCGCACCCCGGCGCTGGTGACGAGGTTGTTGTCCGGGCTGAGGTCGACCGGGCTGAACGCCCGGTACGCCGGGGAACGCGCCTGGTCGGCCGCCTGCGACAGCCGTTCGCGGACCGCGTCCGGCGTCGGCACGTCGAGCTTCTCCTCGAGCAGTTCCGCGACCCGCTCGCAGGTCGGCAGGGTGAGGTCCGCGCATTTCACCGGGCCGCCCAGCCGCCGCAGCAGCGCGTTGAAATCGGCCTCGCGGTCGGCGGTGCCGGCGTGCAGCCTGCCCAGCGAGCGCGCCCATGACAGCAGCGCGCGCTCGGCGGCGCGGGAGTCACGGGCGTTCAGCTTGTCTTCCAGCGTCGGGGCGCGGCCCAGGTCGTCCAGCACCAGGACCCGGTCCCGCGCGTCGTGTGCCAGCAGTTCGGGGCACATCCGCTCCCCCGCGGTCAGCGCCGTGAACAACTGGTAGCTGACGGCTTCCTGCGCGTACGGATCCGGTTTGCCCGGTTCGGGCGGATCCGGGTAGTGCTTGATGACCAGCGTGCGCGGCAAGGAAAACGGGGAGGAAGCGACACGCGCTCTGACCACCGTCGCGGGGCCGCTCCCGGCGAGATCCTCCGGGGCGACGAGCGTGATCGTGCTGCCGAACCGGCGCGCGAGAACGGACTCGCCGGCTGCGACCGCCGCCGCGACGGCGAGGTGTTCGGCTCCTGCTCCGACGGTGGAGTCGTCGGCGGAGGAGGTGTCGACTGTCATTGTCACCGACCCTACTCGTGACTGAGCAACCATGACCACTGACATCCGGACAAGCGGCTGCGGTGCGGATGAGAAGGATCACCCGCGTGAAAGCGGACGTTCCATCGACGGGGAACGTTGCACGCGACGGCGCAACATCAGCACAATGGCCGCAGCTGCAACGATTCCGATGAGGTTCACGACGAGCTGACCGAGGGATCCGAGGAACCGCAGCCAGTTTCCCGCGACGATGGCGACCATCGCGTAACCGGCCGCGGGCACAGTCGTGACCGAAATGAAAACTCCCACCAGCGCGGCGGATTTGGCCGACGTCATCGCGAGCATCCCGGCGGCGCCCGCCAGCAGCGCCACGACGAGCGAGAGCGGCCCGACCTTGTAGACGAAATCGACCTGATGGTTGTTCACCACGGTGTCCACGTCGAAGAGCCCGGTGACGGAGCCGAGCAGCACCACCCCGAACGTCACCGCCATCGACACCGGGAACCCGATCGCGAGCGCGGTCCCGGCCTGGCGCACCAGATCCCACCGCCGCAGCACCAGCCCGACCGCGATCGCCGCCAGGGGCCCGAACTCCGGGCCGACCACCATCGCGCCGACGATCGTGACCGCCGAGTCGGTGAGCACCCCGACGGCGGCGAGCAGGCACGCGATGGCGAGGAAGGCCAGGAATGTCGCGTTGAAGCGGGATTCCTCGCCCGTGCGGCCGAGAAGTTCCTGCCACACCACGGCATCCGCGCCCTCGCCGGGAGCCGCTTCCTCCGCGGCGTCGGCCGCGTCGGACAGCGCCGTGTCGACGGCCTCCAGCGTGATTCCGCCGCTGTGGTCGAGATCGAGCGCGCACAGCGCGTCGACGATCTCGTCGGCGGCCTCGCGGGCGACGTCTGCCTCGATCAAGTCGCCCGGCGGGCTCACCGCGACCCCGCGATGCGCGATCAGATGTGCCGTCCCGGCGTGTGCCCGCAGGACGGTGAGTGCTTCCTCGGTCCGTTCCGGCGGGCACACCACCCTCAGGTGCAGCATCAGTTCGCGGGCGGCACCGGCTTGGCGTCGATACCCGCCTCCTTGCGCTGCTGCGCGGTGATCGGGGCGGGCGCGGCGGTCAGCGGGTCGAACCCGCCACCGGTCTTCGGGAACGCGATGACGTCGCGCAGCGAGTCCGAACGCGACAGCAGCATGACGATCCGGTCCCAGCCGAAGGCGATACCGCCGTGCGGCGGCGGGCCGAACTGGAAGGCGTCGAGCAGGAAGCCGAACTTCTCCTGCGCCTCCTCGTCGCCCAGGCCCATGATCTCGAAGACCTGCTTCTGCAGCGCGGCCTGGTGGATACGGATCGACCCACCGCCGATCTCGTTGCCGTTGCAGACGATGTCGTAGGCGTAGGCCAGCGCGCTTCCCGGATCGTCGGCGAGCTTTCCGATCGAGTCCGGCGTCGGCGAGGTGAACGCGTGGTGCAGCGCCGTCCACTTGCCGCCGCCGACCGCGACGTCGTCGCCGATCTCCTCGACCGGCACGAACATCGGGAAGTCGACCACCCACACGAACGACCAGGCGTTCTCGTCGATCCGGCCGAGCCGCTTGCCGATCTCGACCCGCGCGGCGCCCAGCAGTGGCTGGACGTCGGCGGCCTTGCCCGCGCCGAAGAAGACGCAGTCGCCCGGCTTCGCGCCCGCCGCCGCGGCGACGTTGGCGCGCTCGGTCTCGGACAGGTTCTTCGCGACCGGCCCGCCGAGCGTGCCGTCGGTGTTGACGAGGATGTACGCCAGCCCGCGCGCGCCGCGCTGCTTGGCCCACTCCTGCCAGGCGTCGAGCTGGCGGCGCGGCTGGTCGGCCCCGCCCTCCATGACGACCGCGCCGACATACGGCGACTGGAACACGCGGAACGGCGTGTCGGCGAAGAACTCCGTCATGTCGGTGAGTTCGAGGTCGAAGCGCAGGTCCGGTTTGTCCGAACCGTACTTCGCCATCGCGTCGGCGTAGGTGATGCGCGGGATCGGCAGCGGGATCTCGTGGCCGATGAGCTTCCACAGCGCCTTCACGACGCTCTCGCCCAGCGCGATGACATCGTCCTGCTCGACGAAGCTCATCTCGATGTCGAGCTGGGTGAACTCGGGCTGCCGGTCGGCGCGGAAGTCCTCGTCCCGGTAGCAGCGGGCGATCTGGTAGTACCGCTCCAGGCCGCCGACCATGAGCAGCTGCTTGAACAGCTGCGGCGACTGCGGCAGCGCGTACCAGGAGCCGGGCCGCAACCGGGCCGGGACCAGGAAGTCGCGCGCGCCCTCGGGGGTGGAGCGGGTCATGGTCGGGGTCTCGACCTCGACGAAGTCCTGCTCGTGCAGTACCTCGCGGGCCACCCGGCTGACCTCGCTGCGCAGGCGCATCGCGGCCGCCGGGCCGCTGCGGCGCAGGTCGAGGTAGCGGTGCTTGAGGCGGACCTCCTCGCCGACGTCGACGCGCTCGTCGATCGGGAACGGCAGCGGCGCTGCCTCGGAGAACACCTCCAGCTCGGTCGCGAGGACCTCGATGTCGCCGGTCGGGATCTCGGCGTTGGCGTTGCCCTCGGGCCGCGTCGCGACCTCGCCGACGACGCGGACGCAGAACTCGGAGCGCAGCTGGTGTGCGCGCTCGGCCATCTCGCCCTCGCGGAAGACGACCTGGGCGACCCCGCTCGCGTCCCGGAGATCGATGAAGATCACGCCGCCGTGATCGCGCCGCCTCGCCACCCATCCGGTGAGGGTGACGGTCTGACCAGCATGCTCGGCACGCAGGGTGCCGGCTTGGTGAGTGCGGAGCACTGCGACTGCTCTCCTTCGGCAGGGGGATTCCGGGCGGTTTTCGCCAAGCGCACAGGCTAACGAACCGCACCGGGCGCGGCGTCACCAGGCCCGGCGGCTCACAGCAGCCGGAGCTGCTCCGCCGGGTTCGCCGGGACGGCCTCGGCCGCCGGTTCGACACGGTGGCTCCGCTGCTCGGGCAGGTTCTCCGGCAGGTCGAGGCCGTGCCGCCGCAGCAGCGGCCCGACCCGTTCGCCGAGCCGCTCGCGGTAGGCCTTGGTGACGTAGCTGCCGCGCGCGTACAGCTGCCTGTACCGCGGCACCAGCGCCGGGTACTCCCTGGCCAGCCACCGGGCGAACCACTCTCGGGTGCCGGGCCGCAGATGCAGCGGCAGCACGGTGACCCGGCTCGCGCCCACGTCGGCGAGCCGCCCGAACAGCGCGTCCAGCGCCTCGGCGGAGTCGGTCAGCCACGGCAGTACCGGGGCCACCATCACCGAGCACGGCAGCCCCGCGGCCCGCGCCTTCGCGACCAGGTCCAGCCGGGCGGCCGGGCTCGGCGTACCGGGTTCGAGCCGCCGCTGCAGGTCGCGGTCGAGCAGCGCGATCGACACCGCCAGCCGCACCGGGACGTCCGCCGCGACGCTCTCCAGCAGCGGGAGGTCCCTGGTCAGCACGGTGCCCTTGGTGAGGATCGAGAACGGTGTTCCGGAGCGGGCGAGCGCGGTGATGATGCCCGGCATCAGCCGGTAGCGGCCCTCGGCCCGCTGGTACGGATCGGTGTTCGTGCCCATCGCGACGTGCTCGCGGGTCCAGCCGGGCCGCCGCAGCTGCGCGGCCAGCACCTGCGGCGCGTTGACCTTCACCACGACCTGGGTGTCGAAGTCGCGGCCCGCGTCGAAATCCAGGTACGTGTGGGTGTTCCGCGCGAAACAGTTATGGGACACCATTCCATCGGCCACGAAGTCGCCGGTGCCCGTAGTGATGTCGAACAACGGCAGCCGCAGCCCGAGCGGTTCGACCGAGACCACCCGGCGGCGGCTCGCGCCGATCGCCGTCCCGTCGAGCGACCGCTTCCAGCCGACCGCCGGATCGCAGGCGTGCAGGAACCGGATCACCTCGGCGGTACCGCCGCGCAGCTTCACCCGTTGCTCGCCGCGGTCGTAGCCGAAGCCGGACGCCTCCAGCGCGGCACACAGCGCGTCGACGATCTCCGGCTCCTCGTGGGTGATCCGCAGCGCGCCGCGCCGGTAGCCGCCCGCGAGGTCGAAGACACCGGCGAGGAAACCGTGCCGCCAGTGCGCGTCGGGTGTCTTCGGGACGCGCAGAAACCCCACCGAGGAGCCGAAATCCGGCAGATACCGCACCGCGCGCGCCGTCGCGTCCGGTTCACCGGCGAACCCGCCGGAGCGCAGCATCCCGCACAGGTACCCGGCGCGGTAGCCGAGCGTGTCGTCCGGTGTCGCGGCGAACCGGCCCACGCCGACGAGTTCGGTGCCCTCGGCCAGATGCGGCCGCTGCGCGACGCCGAGCCTGCTGCCGGTCACGAACCGCCACCCGCGCCCGGACAGGAACCGATGGTCCTCCCCCGCGACGAGCCGGGTGCCGTCCTCCAGCGTCACCCGGTACGCCTCGCGCACGGTCGACCAGTGCGCGAGCACGGTGGTGGGCACCAGCCTGCGTGCCGCGCCATGCCCGCGGGTGCCGTAGATCCGGTCACCGGCGCGCAGCTCGGACAGCGCCCGCGTGCGCCCGTCTGCCAGCAGGATCCGGGTACCGCCCTCCAGGCAGTACGTGCAGGCGTGGGAGCAGCCGCGGTACGGGTTGACCGTCCATCCGAACGGGACACCGGAGCCCTCGGGCACCTTGTTCAGTACCGAACGAGCCCGCACCTCGTGAAAGGTGACGCCGTCGAACTCCGGTGGCCGCACCGTTCGCACCAGGCCCTCCAAGCCTGGCAGTACCGGCTCCACCCCCACCCGCTGTCGTTCCCATCGCACTCCGCCAGTCGAACACATGTTCTAAAGCAATGTCAAACCGGTTCGGTCACATCCGGCGCTCGACGCGCCCTGGCCGTAACGCTGATCGGCGTCGCCAAGATGTGTGTTGTGCGCCAAGGTCGCGACGCAACTGGGGAGCAACGAACATGGAATACCCGCCTATGCCGCCGGTCGGCCATCCGGGCTCGGCGAGGTCCGGTGCGGGCGTGCCCGTGACCGCCGCGGTGCTGGCCGCGCTCGGCGGGCTGGCGGCCATTCCCGCCTGCGTGCTCATGGTGGTCCTCCTGGGATCACAGCACATCCTTGGCAGCTTCCCGCCCTTGTTGCTGGGCGAATTCGCGGTGCAGGCTCCGTTCCTGCTGATCGGCGGGATCCAGCTGTACCGCAGGAGGAAGCCGGGACGCTGGCTCACTCTCATGGGCAGCGCGGCAGCGGTCGTCCAAGGCGCAGCGCTGGCGGTCGTTTTGGTCCAGGTCAAGGACAACACCCTCACAGCGGGTGCCGGCTCGATCATCCTGATCGTGCTCGCGGCGCTGGTCGTCCCGGCGGCGGTGACTCTTGTCCTGGCGGCACTCAAACCAACCGAGAACTGGGTCCGCGTGTCCTTGCTCGAATCCTGACGACTCGGGTTTCCCCGGCGAGTTTCGCCCGGGTCAGGGCTCGAGGTCGGCCACGCCCCTGCCGCTCGTGATGTCGAACGGCACGGAAACCTGGTCGTGCGCGATCAGCCAGGTGCCGCCGATCTTCCGGAAGCAGAACGTGGCCCGGACCCACATCCCGCTCGTCTCCGTCCCGTTCTTCAGCGTGCCACCGAGACGACCGAAGCCGTGCCCGAACGCCACCTCGTCGTCCACGGTGAGCTTCAGATCACGAATCTCGTAACGTACCTTCTCGAAGAACGTGAACACGTTCACCCAGTTCTTCAGTTTCGCCGCTGTGCCCACGTGCTGCAGCGGCGGCTCGACGTCGAAGGACACGATGTCCGCCGCGTAGAGCTGCTCCAGGCCTTCGAGATCCTTGTCCCGGAGCCCTTCGCCGATTTTCCCGATTTGCCGCCTGATCGCGGCTTCGTCTTCCTCGCGCTGCGCGGTCATCTCGATCCGTCCCTTCCATTCCGGCTTCTCACCGGTCCGACGACACAGCGCCCCGGAATGTCAGGCCCGCGAACGGAGCGTCCCGCCCGGCCACATCGGACGTGCGGTGTTCAGCGACCACACATGGCGACGTCGAGGATCTCGAACCGGAGGTCGTCGCCGTTGGTACCGGCGGCGGTGCTGAAGGTGTTGGTCACCATGGTCGCGTAACGCCCGTCATCCGTAGCCGCCGTCCAGGTCGCGTAGCCGACGACGTTGCCACGGTGCCCCCACGCGTCGCCACCGCAAGGCAGCGTGTGCTTCACCAGGCCGAGCCCGTAGTCGTAGCCCGCGGGCGCGCCTGCCGTCGTAACCGTTGCCGGCGAACACCGCCGCGCCCGGCGCGTGCCGCAGCGCGCGGTCCAGCAACGCCTTGGTACCGGCATGGGTGTCCGCAGCCTGGGCCGCGGCCGGCGTCGACACGGTGAACGCGGCGGCCGCCATGACGGCCACCGCACAGGTGACCGTTCTCTTCGACACTGGCGTGCTTCCCACCTTCGAGTCGTGTTGCTCGCGGTCCGGACGCCAATCACAACCGATGAAATCCCGATGACACGACGTCGCCGGTCTCCGCGCTTCCACGAAGCAACGGACATCCTGAATCCCAGGAACGACACGGAAACTATTATGCAGCAAGGAAAAGTGCGTTTTCGAAGTTCACCCGATCGATAGCACACATGTTCGATCGGGCGGCGTATCGTTGATGTCGTGGCAGTCGACAGCAACATCTCCGCAACGCGCACCGAGTGGTGGCGCGTCGATGTCGGCTGCCTGCTGACACGGCTCTTGGAGTCCGAGTGTGTGCAGCGTCGGGAAGCCGCCGTGCAGGGCGAGGTGATGGCCGAGCTGGAACGGCGCGGGATCCGCGATACCACCGGGTACGGGAGTCTGGTGCGACTGTTGCAGGAGACGCTGAACATCCCCTACGCCGAAGCGAAAGCACGCGCAGCACGGGCGCTCGCGTTGAACGGCACCCACGATCTCACCACCGGTGAGCAGCCACCCACGGCACCCGCCACCGCGCAGGCCGCAGCCGAGGGCGCGGTCGGCGCCGCCCAGATCGACGAGATCCTCCGGGTCCTCGACAAACTCCCCAAAACAGCCCCGGTGGACCAGCGGGAGCAAGCCGAGAAGATCCTCGCCGAACTCGCCCGCGCCGCCGGACCCCGAGAAATCCGTGCCGCCGGACGACGTTTGTTGAGTCAGCTTGATCCGGACGGTCGGGAACCCAAAACCCGCGAACCGAAACCCTTCCAGCCCGAGTTCTCCCTCGCCCCGCACCGTGACGGCGGGCACCAGATCAAGGCCCGCGTCGACGACGAGACCTCCGCCCGGCTTCAGGCGATGCTGGATCCGCTGGCGAAGCCCCGTCCGGCTACCGAAGAGGAGGGGCGCGATACCCGAACCCAGTGGGAGCGACGCGGCTGCGCGTTCTCGGAGCTGGTGCGGATGTGGGCCGAACATCCCGACCTGCCCACGCAGGCCGGAGAAGCCACGCACATTGTCGTCACCGTCGGGCTCAAGGAACTACGGACCGGGATCGGACAGGCCACTCTTGATCTGCTCGGCGAGATCACCGCAGCCGAAGCACGACGACTCGCCTGCGACGCCAAAATCATCCCCATGGTCCTGGGCACGCACGGCGAACCCCTCGACGTCGGCCGAGCACAGCGCCTGGCCACCCCGGCGATCCGCCGCGCCCTCATGCGTCGCGACGGCGGCTGCGCCTTCCCCGGCTGCGATGTCCCCGCCTACCGTTGTACACCGCACCACGTGACCTACTGGGCACATCACGGTGAGACCAAAGTGGACAATCTCGTCCTCTTATGTTCCGTCCACCACAAGGTAATCCACCACTCCGAATGGGAAGTCCGAATCGCCAGCGACGGACTCCCGGAATTCGTGCCGCCCGCGTGGCTGGACGCCACCCGCACACCACGACGCAACACCATCCACCTCAGAACGTGAGCCGCAGCGAACGAGCGATGAGAGCCGCCCTGCCCCATGGCCACAGTCCGGTTTCTCAGTACGCGGGTGGCGACGGGCGCCTCTTTCCCCGTGGCCAGGGTCGTGAATGGCACATTCGCGACCCTGAGCGTCCTCAATGAGGTTTTCTCACAAAGGGTTCCGGGGCTGTGGGTGCTGGATGTGCCGTACGACGTCGTCGGTGCGCTGGCCTCGGCGTGCGACAAGGGCGCCCCTGGGTGCGGTGGACGCACCCAGGGCGTCCCTCGGACTTCCCCGCACGAGCCGACAGCATCGCCCGACGTGGGGGGCCGCGCCCTGCCCCGCCAGTACAAC
>NZ_JBHYIK010000007.1:66760-75143 GCF_042739735.1 Amycolatopsis sp. NPDC059027
ACACCCGAGACACCACCCGCAAAGCGTGACGCCCCATGGCCTGGTCGCCACCCTAACACCACTACTAACGACCATACCGCGACAAGCCAAGGCCGCAGCGTGAAACCCCAGCCGCCACGACGAGCCCGCCAGCATCGCGGGGAAGCGCCCACCAGCAAAACCGCCCCTCGCACCTACCGAGAAGACCTCGATGTGCCATGCACGACCTCTCGGCCGAACGCGTCGCGGCCCCGTCGGCTCGCCCTTCGGGACACCACGACAGAGCGATGGATCACCCAAGGGCCACAAAGGACACTCATTCGCCATGCGGCGCGGTACGGAGCGGGTCGTAGTCGAGCCACGGGTCCTGGAGGAACTCCTGCCACCGCGGATCGTGGCCGGTCCGCTTCAGCCGGAAGTACAGCGCCCGCCGCGTCCGGTCCGTCATGTTGCCGCCGATGTTGTGGCCCAGCAGGAAGTGCGCCAGCAGCAGATCCCCCGCCCTGCCCCGGATCTGCTCGGGTTCGGGCAAGCGGATGGGCGGATAGCCGCCGGCGGCGAGGAACGCGTCGGGCCCGTGCTCGCGGAAGTACTCCGCATGCGTCAGGTGCGTGCCCGGCCAGACCCACAGATTGCCGCCGTCCTCGCCGAGCTGGTCGGACATGAGCACCCCGGCGAGCATGGTGAACGTGTAGGGGCGGCCGTCCGGGCCTGGCGGGTAACCGTCGAGATGGTGCCCGCCTGGCCGGTGCGAGAACGGCGGGATGCTCAGCGCGATCTGTACCTGCCCCGGCACCTCGAGATTTCCCGTACCGACCAGGGATTCCGCGTACGACCAAGCCGGGCTGTCCGTCACCACCGCCAGCAAGGCCGGGACGTCGGCCGCGTCAGGGAAGTAGAAATGCGGCCCGACGACCTGCCCGCCCGGCGGGTCGGCTGCCACCAGCTCATCGATGCTTCGCGCCGCCTCCGCCACCGCGTTTTCCGGAACTGCCTGTGGAATCACCACGAAACCGCGTTCGGCGAACTCGTCCAGCCGTCGCTGATCCAGCATGATCGGCAGCGTAGCGACGCCGCGCCAAGGCGGCGAACGATTTTCCGGCGAACCGGTCAGGAGCGCAGGGCGGCGCGGGCGCGCTGCCAGTCCGTCACCGCGTCGAGCCCGGCGTCGATCTCCGCACGCAGCAGTGCCGCGATCAGTTCGGCGACGTCCTCGCCCAGCAACTTCGGCGCGTTCTCCTCGAACGCCGCCAGTGCCTCCCATGGCGTCGTGGCCAGTTCGCCGACGGCCTGCCCTGCCGGTGGTGGCGTCAGGCCCTCGGCGAGTCCGGCACGTCCGGCGGCCAGCAGCGCGGCAACGACGAGGTGTGGCGAAGCGTCGGCTCCGGCGAAACGGAACTCCAATCGTTGCCCTGCCCCGCTCCCGGCGAGCCGGACCGACGCGGTGCGGTCGTCGACGCCCCAGCGCACCACCCGCGGCGAGAACGGCGCGGTGCGCAGCCGGACGTAGCTGTTCCACGTCGGCGCCCAGACCGGTGTCAGCGCTCGTGCGTACTGGAGCACTCCGGCGAGAAACCCGGACAGCGGGCCGGAAAGTCCGGCACCGATCGGCGAACCGTCTGTTGTGGACAGTGACAGGTGGACGTGGCCGGAGTTGCCGTGGCCGGTTTCCGGTGCCGCCGCGTAGTCGGCGGTGACGTCGTGCGCGGCGGCCTTGCGGCGCACGATCAGCTGCTGGAGCAGGACGTCGTCGCAGGCGGCCAGCGCATCGCGGTGCCGGAGCACGATCTCGTACTGTCCGGGGTGGCATTCCGCCCGCGCCGATTCGACGCCGAGACCCGCACTGTCCAAAGCAGAGCGCAGATCGGCCAGCAGCGGCGTCAGCCGTTCGGTGCCACCGACTGCGTAATCCACGCCGTGCGACGTGAGCGGCGCGCCACCGGAGTCGCGGAAGACGACCTCGTGCTCGATTCCCACCGACGGCGTGAGCCCCAGTTCCTCCAGCGCCGCGAGCTGCCCGCGCAGGATTTCCCGGGGTGCCAGCGCCGCCGGTTCACCCGATGGCCACGCGGCATCGCCGACCACCGCCCACATTCGCTCACCGAGCGGCACCGCGGACGCCGGATCCGGCAGGACAGGAAGATCTCCGAATCCGCCGACATAGCGGGTCACCGCGCTGCCTTCCGGTAACGGCAGCGGTTCCCGTTCCGGTGTCCACGCGAAGACGTAGCCGCACACGCCGTAGCCGTCGTCGAGTACCTCGGCGGCGAACGGCGCGTTCAGTTCCACGGCCGCGAACCGCGCGTGCGGATCGGGCACCAGCAGCAGCAACCGCGCGCCCGGCTCGGCGAGCCCGGCCCGCAGCACCGGCGCCGCCGCGCTCGCCGCCGCCGCACGAGCGGCCAGCGAGCGAGCACCGACCGGCCGCGAGAACGGGCTCACCACGCGCCGTCCGGGTCCGGCCCGGACAACGGGTTCGGCACCCGGCCCCAGCGCACGTCGAACTCGTCGTCCCGCTCGACCTTGTCGAAGCCCTGCCCGGCGAGGTGCTCGCGGTTCAAGGTCACCCGCTCGACGTCCGGTGCGAACAGCATGCACGCGTCGAACCGCTCGGCGACGTCCGGATTCTCGTCCCGGTACCGGCCGACGACGGCGCGCACCAGCTCCCAGAACCGGGCCCGCGCCAGCCCGAGGTCGTCGAGCAGGATCTCCGCCCAGAACCGCAGTTGCCCGGAGAACACCGAACTGAACAGCGACTGCGCGAGCAGATGCGGCGCCCAGCGCAGCATGTCCGCGGCCGCCTCGGGTGGCAGGTCGGCGTAGCAGGCCAGCTCCTGGTCCATCAGGTCGACGCCCTGCGCGAAGTCCTTGATCACCACCCGCAGCGGGCGCCCGCCGGGGTCGGTCACCAGCACCAGGTTCTGGCCGTGCGGGCAGAAACCGACGCCGTAACGCAGCAACCAGTGCAGGAGCGGGGTGAGCAGCAGGTCGAACAATCGCGCCAGCCATTCCTCGGCGCTCTCCCCGGACCGGCCGATGAGTTCACTGAGGACGGAGACCCCGTCCGCGTCGCGATACGGCAGCGCGGCGAAGGAAATGGCCCGCTCCCCCTCGGCCAGCCGCGTCACCAGCGGCTCGCGCCACAGTGCGCCGAGCGTCTCGTGGAACCGGTACGGCAGTTCCTCCAGCGCGCCGAACACCGGATGCCGCACCGAAACGCTCGCGACCTCGCCGAGCAGCTCGAACCGGTACTTCTCCGAAAGCACCGGGTCCGCGTCGTGAATACGCCGCAGCCAGGCCGTCACCGACGGCCCCGCCAGTGTCGCCGCCGAGTTGAGTCCTCTGTAGACAAGTGTGTTCCGTACCGACACGGCGGTCTTGACATCGTGCCGATCGGGCCTGGCCATGTTCGCCAGCGTCCGGATCGTCTGATGTGGACGGTAGTGGTCCGCCGACTCGCCGAGGTCGATCATCGCGCCGGTGGCGAGTTCGGCCGCGTACAGCGTGCCGACGATCTCGTCGGCCTGCCACGGGTGCACCGGCACCCAGAGGTAGTCGGCGGGATCGCCCACCGCGGCGACCCGTGCGGTGAACTCCGCGCGCTGCGACTCGTCGAGTTCGCCTTCCAGCAAGGCTTTCGCGCTCAGTTCGTCGACGCAGCGGAACTCGGCGTGGTCGCGGTGCACGGCCAGCCAGCGCAGCCGGATGTCCGCGCCCGCCTCCGGAGCGAATCGGGCACGGTCGGCGGCGGAGAACCCGACCCTGCCCTTGTTCAGCACGAGCCGCGGATGCCCGGTCAGGTGCCCGTCCGCGACGTTGTAGTCCATCGTGGACAGTTCAGCCGCCGACGGCGCCCGCCGCAGCCGCGCGGCCTCGTTGGTCACCGTCGCGGTCAGCTCCGCCAGCACGTCGGCGAGCCGCAAACCGGTCAGCCCCAGGGTTTTCCGCGCATCGACCACAAGCGTGCGCGGGTCGTCGACGGACACGGCGGGACCGTCGCCCACCTGCCGGGAGGCACTGCCGGGCAGGACCGTCCACGATTCGAACGCGCCCCGACGCGCCTGGAAGGCGTAGACGACATCGCCGGGCAGTTCGAGCCGCCACCGCCGGTGGCCACGCTCGGTCTCTTCCCCCGCTTCGGGCACGAGCATCGCCTCGTACGACAGCTCGCCGAGCATCTTGTGGGTGATCAGCGCGCCCGCGGCGCGCCACGATCCCGCGTTGTCCATCCTCACCCTTCCTGTCCACTCCCGAGCCCGAACGTGGTGAACGCGGTGCGGGCGGGCAGTTCGTAGACCGCCTTACCGCACACCGCGTTGAGGATCGCGGCCGCGCGCCACGCCCCGAGCCCCAGATCCGGCGCGCCCGGCCCGTGCGTGTGCTTTTCCGCGTTCTGCGCGAAGAGCGTGCCGGCGATGGCCGCGTCGAGTTCCACCCGGTAGTCCGCGCCGATCTTCAGCCGCCCCCGCGCGTCCCGGTGGACCGCGTCGCCGAGCCCGGACAGCAGCGGGCCGGTCGGCGTTTCGGCGTAGCCGGTGGCCGCCACCACCGCACCGGTGCGCACGACCGCGGTCCGGCCCTGCTGGACATGCCGGACCTCCAGCGAAAACCCGTCGTCCACAGTAGACACCGAGACGACCTCGACTCCAGGCGTCAGCGTCACCTCCGGCCAGCCGCCGCCGATGCTGCGCCGGTAAAGCTCGTCGTGGATGGCGGCGATCGTCTCGCCGTCGATTCCCTTGTACAGCTGCCATTGCGAGGGCAGCAACTCGTCGCGCACCGCTTCGGGGAGAGCGCGGAAGTACGCGGTGTAGTCGGGCGTGAACTGCTCCAGCCCGAGCTTCGAGTACTCCATCGGCGCGAACGCCGGCGTACGCGCGAGCCAGCGCAGTCCGTCCACTGTGGATCGTGAGCGCAGCAGGTCGAGGAACACCTCCGCGCCGGACTGCCCGGAGCCGACCACGGTCACGGTCTCCGCGGCCAGCAGCGCTTCCCGGTGGGACAGGTAGTCGGCGGAATGCAGCGCGAGCGCGTCCGGATCCTCGACGAACGCGCGCAGCGGTTCCGGCACCGAGGGCACCGAACCGACGCCGAGTACGACCGACCGCGCCAGCACGGGCTCCGCGCCGGAGATCGTCAGCTCGAAGGCTTCCCGTTCGGCCGACCAGCGCACCCCGGTCACCCGGTGGCCGAAGTGGCAGCCCGGCAGGCGTGACGCGGCCCAGCGCCCGTAGTCGTCGTACTCCGCGCGCGGCAGGTGGAACCGTTCGGCGAAGTAGAACGGCAGCAGGCGCCCGCGTTCCCGCAGGTAGTTCAAAAAGGACAGTGGACTGGTCGGGTCCACGAGGGACACCAGGTCGGCGAGGAACGGGACCTGCAGGGTCGCGCCTTCGACCAGCAGCCCGGGATGCCAGCGGAATTCCGGGCGTGCCTCGAACAACGCGACGTCCAGCCCGCTGATCGGCTCGGCCAGCGCGGCGAGCGACAGGTTGAACGGGCCGATCCCGATGCCCGCAACGTCGTAGGACCTCATGACACCACCGGACTTCCCGGCATGGCGGCGCATTCGGCCTCCGCCGCCGCGACCACCCGCTCCAGCAGCGCGCGGTAGTCGCCGGCCTTCGCGTGCGGGTGCAGCAGCGTGAGCTTGAGCCAGAGCTGCGGCGCCCCGTCCGGCCCGGTCGGGAGCGCGGCGCGGCCGATCACCCCGGTGCCCGCCTCCAGCAGCACGCGGCGGATCCCGGCGACGAGTTCGTCCGCTTCGGACCGTCCATCCACGACGGTGGGCCGAAAGACCACAGTGGACAGTTCAGGCGGGGCGAGCAGCCGCAGCGCGGGATGCGCGTCGATCACCGCGGCGACCTCCGACGCGGTGGCGCGGCACCGCTCGACCAGCGCTCCGATCCCGTCGGTGCCCAGCGCCCGCACGGTGACCGCCATGCGGAAGGCGTCGGGACGCCGTGACGTCCGGATCGAACGGCCCAGCAGGTCCGGCAGCCCGGCCTCGGTGTCGTCGTCCGCGTTGAGGTACTCCGCGCGCACGCTCAGCGCGGCGAGATCGGCGGTCTCGCGGGCGGCGAGCAGCCCGGCCGCGACCGGCTGCCAGCCGAACTTGTGCATGTCCAGCGCGACCGAGTCGGCGAGTTCCAGCCCGGCGAGCAGCGGCCGCAATTCGGGACTGCACAACGCCATTCCGCCGTACGCCGCGTCGACGTGCAGGCGCGCGCCCGCGCGGCGGGAGATCCTCGCGATCTCCGGCAGCGGGTCGATCGCGCCGGTGTTGGTGGTCCCGGCGGTGGCGACGACGACCACGGGGCCGTCCAACGCGGCGAGGGCCCCGGACAGTGCGGCCGGGACCACGCGGTCGTCCTCGCAGGGCACGACGACCGGGGCGGGCAGGCCGAGCAGCCACGCGGCACGCGCGACGCTGTGGTGGGCGTTCGCCCCGCACACCGGGCGGACCGGGACACCGGGCGAGGCCTCGCGGGCGAGCAGCAGGCCGAGCAGGTTCGATTCGGTGCCGCCGGAGGTCACCACGGCGTCCGCGCCAGGCGCGTCCGGGTAACACAACCGGGCGATTCCCGCGGTGAAAGCGCGTTCCAGCTCACTCGCCACCGGGGCCTGGTCCCACGAGTCCATGGACGGGTTGAGCGCGCCCGCGACGACGTCGGCCGCGACCGAGACGGCCAGTGGCGGGCAGTGCAGGTGCGCCGCGCAGGCCGGGTCCGCCGGATCGGCCGAACCCGCGGCGAGCAGGTGACTCAGCTCGGCGAGCGCTTGCTCGGCGCCGACGCCGGTGCCGGGCAGGGTCCCCGTCCCGCCCCCGGCCGCGGTGAGCGCGGCCGCGACCGCGGCGGGCCCGCCCGCGGGTACCGGTCCGCCACGTTCGGCGATACCGGCGGCCATCCCGGCCAGTGCGACCGGGATCAGCTCACCGAGCCGCGCGGCGCCGCCTTGACCACCGGCGAGGGACTCTTCGCGCATGTACCCGCCTTTCTTAGGGTTGCCTTGCCTACCCTGAGCAACAATACGGACACCGTCCGGAGCCCGGCATCCGGGTGGCGCCCGGCGTCCAGCATGGTCGACTCGCCCGCCGCGACGCGTCCGCCATCGGGTGAGAAACTGCTGGGTATGCCTGTGACTCCGGCGACCCGATGGGACGTCCTGCTCGCCATCGGCGCGGGCGGGGCACTCGGCAGCGTCGCCCGCTACGGCCTGTCGGTCGCGCTGCCGCACGCGCGGGGCGCGTTCGCGATGTCGACGCTGCTCACGAACGTGCTGGGCTGTCTGCTCATCGGTGTGCTGATGGCCGTCATCACCGCCACCGCGCAGCCACACCACCTGCTGCGGCCGTTCCTCGGCGTCGGGGTTCTTGGCGGCTTCACCACGTTCTCGACGTTCGTCGTCGACACCCTCGACGCGCTGAGCACCGGCCGCCTGCTGATCGGGCTCGGTTACGTCGCGGCGTCGGTGCTGCTGTGCCTGTGCGCGGTCACGGCGGGGCTCGTCGCCACCAGGAGCGTCACCCTCCGAAAGGGACAGTGATTCCGAAAGGGACAGTGATGGAGGAATCGGGAACCGCCACCCGCCTGACGATCTACGTCGGCGAGGACGACCACTGGCACCACAAGCCGCTCTACCACGAGATCG
This sequence comes from Amycolatopsis sp. NPDC059027, assembly GCF_042739735.1. Taxonomy (NCBI): domain Bacteria; kingdom Bacillati; phylum Actinomycetota; class Actinomycetes; order Pseudonocardiales; family Pseudonocardiaceae; genus Amycolatopsis; species Amycolatopsis sp. NPDC059027. The sequence continues at coordinate 74,390 of NZ_JBHYIK010000007.1, forward strand.
TGCGCCGCGCCCGGGACGCCGGGCTCGCCGGGGCGTCGGTGCTGCGCGGGGTCGAGGGCTACGGCGCGAGTTCGCTGATCCACACGACGCGAATCCTTTCGCTGTCGGAGGATCTGCCGGTGGTGGTCGTGATCATCGACGAGGAGCCGAAGCTCCGCGCGTTCCTGCCGCAGCTGGACGAGCTGATCGGCGAAGGGCTGGTGACGCTCGACCAGGTCGAGGTGGTCCGCTACGTCGGCAGGCAGCCGAAGTGACGTTGCTCTTCGTGGCGCTCGGCGGCGGTGCCGGCGCGATCCTGCGGTACCTGACCGACCGGCGCGTGCAGCAGTGGCGCGGTTCGACGTTCCCGTGGGGCACCCTGACCGTCAACGTCGCGGGCTCGCTGATCCTCGGCGTGCTGTCGGGGTGGGCGCTGCACGGTGGGCAGCCGTCGGCGGTGCGGTCGCTGGTCTCGGTGGGCTTCTGCGGCGGGCTGACGACGTTTTCGACGTTCGGCTACGAGACCTTGCGGCTGTTCCTGGAAAAGACGCGGCTCTACGCGGTGGTGAACGTCGTGGTCACGGTGCTCGCGGGCCTGACCTCCGGCACCCTGGGCCTCCTCCTGGCCTCCGCTCTCTGGTCCTGACCCACGTGAGCTGAAGGGGGGGTTGGGCGCCGCGGGTGGGCGGGAAGTGCCCCGCAGCGCGGGGGGGGGGGGTGGCCGCCGAGGGCGCCCCGGGCCCCCCCCCGCGGCGACGGCGGTGCCGGCCCCGGC
>NZ_JBHYIK010000007.1:75153-127049 GCF_042739735.1 Amycolatopsis sp. NPDC059027
AGCCCCTCTCTGCGACAACTCCCGCGACACTGTTGTCGCGACACGCCCGTGTGTTGTTCTTGTTCTCTCGCTCCATCCCCTGCCCCACACACACCCCATACCCCACGTCCTACGCGACGAACGTCCCCTTCAGCTCAGCGGCGTGGGGCCAGGGCGCGGGCCTGCTCGAAGGGATCCTCGCCGGTGGGCAGCAGCGCGATGACCGGCGTCGTCAGTCCATTGTCCACATAGGACTGGACCTGCTCGCGGCAGGAGTCGGGGCTGCCGTGGATGACCAGCTCGTCGACCACCGAGTCCGGGATGACCTCGTTCGCCTTCTTCCGGTCCCCGGCCGCCCACGCCTCGTGCATGGGGGCCAGCGCGCCGCCCCGGCCCAGCCAGTCGTGGAACGCGGCGTACACCGGCACCGTGAGATAGCTCGAAATCAGCATCCGCCCGAGCCCCCGGGCGGCGTCCGCGTCTTCCGTGGGACACACGAAGATCCGCGCGGCCAGCTCGACGTCCGGGCCGATCTCGGCGCGCACGCGCGGAACATCCGACGCGGCCAGCCAGTTCGTGATCGCGCCGTCCGCCTCACGCGCGGCGAGCCGCAGCATGCCCGGCCGCAGCGCCGCCAGCATCACCGACGGCGGCGGGTCCACCGGACGCTCCAAACGGAACTTGCTCACCGCGAACGTCTCGTACTTCTCGCTCACCTTCTCCCCCGCCAGCGCCGAGCGCAGGAACCGCAGAGTGTCCCGCGTCCGCGCGAACGGCGCCTCGAAGGAAGCGGCGTTCCAGTTCTCCACGATCACCGGGGACGACGCGCCGATGCCGAGCACGAACCGGCCCGGCGCCAGCTCGGCCACCGTCGAAGCCTGCATCGCCAGCAGACCCGGCCCGCGCGTGTACACCGGCACGATCGCCGTTCCGAGCCGCAAGGACGGCGCCCACTGCGAGGCGAGCACGAGCGGAGTGAACGCGTCGACACCCGCGGTCTCGGCCGACCAGACATCGGTGTAGCCCAGATCGGGCAGTTGCTCGACCAGCTCGCGGTGCGCGGCGAGCGGGACCCCGGTCAGCGGAATCGTCAGACCCCAGCGGCTCATGAGGCGTTCTCCTTCACGGCGGCGACGGCGGACAGTTCACGCACGATCCAGTCGACCTGCGTGCGCATCATGTTCTCCGCGACCTCCTCGGCCTGCGGCGTCATGTGGGTGGCCCCGGCCAGCGGCAGGAACACGTGCGGGCGTCCCTTCGCCAGCAACGCCGAGGAGAGCCGCAAAGCGTGCGCCACGAACACGTTGTCGTCGGCCAGCCCGTGGATGATCAGCAGCGCGCGGCTCAGCTCCCCGGCGTCGGCGATCAGCGAGTTCTGCTCGTAGGTGTGCGGATTCTCCTGCGGCGTCCCGAGATAGCGCTCGGTGTAGTGCGTGTCGTAGAGCGACCAGTCGGTCACCGGCGCGCCCGCGACGGCCGCGTGGAAGACGTCCGGGCGGCGCTGCACGGCCAGCGCGGAAAGGTACCCGCCGTACGACCAGCCGCGGATCGCGACCCGCTCCAGGTCCAGCTCCGGGTGCAGCTCGGCGGCGGCGTGCAGCGCGTCGACCTGGTCGGCCAGCGTGACGTCGGCAAGGCGGCCGGCGATCGCCTTCTCCCACTCCGGCCCGCGCCCCGGCGTACCCCGCCCGTCCGCGACGAGCACGGCGAAACCCTGATCCGCCAGCCACTGCGACGTCAGGAAGGCGTTGCGGCTCTGCAGGACGCGCTGCGCGTGCGGGCCGCCGTACGGGTCGAGCAGCACCGGCAGCTTGCCTTCGCTCTCCTCGTACCCGCGCGGCAGCAGGAGCGCGGCGCGCAGGCCCCGCTCCCCCAGCGTCAGCCAGGTCAGGTTCGGCACGACCTCCGGGTCCACAGTGGACGAAACGATCTCCGCGACGCGCTCGCCGTCGCGCAGCACGCTCACCCGGGGTCCGCTGTACTCGAGACTCCACGAGGCGATCACCGTCAGCGCGGCGGAGCCGGCGCCGTGGTGCACACCGTCCGCAGTGGACAGACGACGCACGGTGCCGTTTTCGGTGCGGTAGACGTGGATCTGCGTCGAGTCCGCTTCGGACGCGCTGAACAGCACCTCGTCCCCGACGTGCAGCACCGAGCGGACCTGCGTGCCGGGCGGCGTCACCGCGACGCCGTCGACCACCAGCCGGTGGTCGCCGTCGGCCGCGCTCTCCCGCACCAGCTTCCCGCCCGACGTCCACGCCGGGACACCCTGGGTGATCTCGACCCACCGGCCGTCCACCTCGGCGTGCAGCGTCCCGACCGAACCGTCCGCGACGTCGAGCGCGAGGATCTCCATCCGCCGCTGGTCCCGCGACTGGACCGTCAGCAGCGGCCTGCCCGCGGCCGACCAGTGCACCGAGACCAGGTACTCCCAGTCGCCGCGCGCGACGTCGACGCGGCTGCCGTCCAGCCCCAGCACCGCCAGCGACACGTCGGCGTTCGCGGTGCCCGCCGCCGGGTACGCGACGACGTTGGCCGGGTTCTGCGGGTTGGCCGGATCGGCGATGGTCCAGCGCGGCACCGGCCCGCGGTCCGACCGCTCGACGAGCAGGCTCCGCCCGTCCGGCGCCCACCAGTAACCGCGGACGCGGTCCATCTCCTCGGCGGCGATGAACTCGGCGAGCCCCCAGGCGATGTCCTCGCCGTCCTCCTCGACCAGCGCGCGGTCCTCGCCGGTGGCCAGTTCGATCACCCGCAGGCGGCGATCGCGGACGTAGGCGACGTGCGTGCCGGACGGATTGGGCCGCGGGTCGATCACCGAACCCTCGACGAGCACCGACACCGCGCCGCTGCGCAGGTCCAGCGTGTAGAGCTTGCCGGACAACGAGAACGCGGCGACCGTGAACGCATCGTCGACGGCGTAGCCGACGACCCCGCCGCCGGTCTCACGGCTGCGCTCGCGCCGGGCCCGTTCCTCGGCGGGCAGTTCCTCCTCGCCTGGCAGCAGCTCGGCGGCGTCGACCAGCTTCGTCTCCTCACCCGAAGCCAGATCGAGCGACCACAGGCTGTGCCGCGGGTCGGTGCCGGTTTCGGCACGCAGGAAGAGCACGCGCGAGCCGTCCGGGGCGACCCGGAACTCCTTGGGCGCGCCCAGGGTGAAGCGCTGCGTGCGGGACTGGCGGCGGAGGAACGGAAGAGCATCAAGGGAGCTGTCGGTCACGCTCGCACTCTTTCAGATGATCAGGCGCTTACGCCAACACCGCAGGTTCGAAGTACTTTTTACCGCTGAGAACCCATCAGCGCAGTTTCTCCAGCTCGGCGTCGACGTCGTAGCCCGGCTCGGGGAACTTCGGTGCCATGTCCGTGAGCGTCTCGATCAGCAGCTCCGCGACCGCCCAGTTGCGGTACCACTTGCGGTCGGCGGGCACGACGTACCAGGGCGCGGTCGTGGTCGACGTCCGGCGCAGGACGTCGGCGTAGGCCGTCTGATAGGCGTCCCACGCGGCACGGGCTTCGAGGTCGGCGGGGTCGAACTTCCAGCGTTTCTCCGGCCTGAGCAGCCGCGCCTTGAGCCGTTTGAGCTGCTCCTCCGGCGAGATGTGCAGGAAGACCTTGACCACCGTGGTGCCCTCGTCGGCCAGTTCACGCTCGAAGGCGTTGATCTCGGCGTAGCGCTTGCGCCACTCGGCGGCGGGCACGAGCTTCTGGACGCGCGGGACCAGGATGTCCTCGTAGTGCGACCGGTCGAACACGCCGATCAGGCCCGGCGAAGGCAGCTGACGCCGGACGCGCCAGAGGAAGTGGTGACGGCGTTCCGCGGCGGTCGGCTTCTTGAACCCGGCGTAGCGCACGCCCATCGGGTTCACCAGGCCGAGCACGTGCCCGACGGTGCCGCCCTTGCCCGAGGTGTCCATGCCCTGCAGGACGAGCAGGACGCTGCGCCCGCCCCCGCCGACGCCCTCGGCGTAAAGCGCTTCCTGCAACGCCGACAGCCGCTCGCCCGCGCTGTCGAACTTCTTCTCCGCCTTGGCCTTCTTGTCCGGCCCCACCGGGGACGAACCGGGGGCGGGCAACGGGGTGTCCTTCTCCGCCCGCAACGCGTCCCGCACGCGGCTCGCCGGATCCTGCTTCTTCGCCATCCGGCGACGATAACCATGTTCGCGCGCGATCGCCCGGCGAAAGATCGCGAATCGGTTACGCAGCGTTTCGCTGCTGTAAAGCCTCAAGCACGCAACGATCGAATGGTGGAAGCAACGTTTCCCGGATGAACTCTCCGCGTTCAGCGCTTAGCCTGAACGACATGAGGACCGCCGATTTCGTCGCGCTCGACGAGCAGTGGAGCACGCACAACTACCACCCCCTGCCGGTCGTGATCGCCGAGGCCGAAGGCGCGACGGTCACCGACGTCGAGGGCCGCCGCTATCTCGACTTCCTGTCCGGGTACTCCGCGCTCAACTTCGGGCACCGGCACCCGGCGCTGATCGCCGCCGCGACCGAGCAGCTGGGCCGCGTCACGCTGACGTCGCGCGCCTTCCACCACGACCAGCTGGGCCTGTTCTGCCGCGAGCTGGCCGAGCTGACCGGCACCGAGATGGTGCTGCCGATGAACTCCGGCGCCGAGGCCGTCGAGTCGGCGGTGAAGGTGGCGCGCAAGTGGGCGCACCAGGTCAAGGGCGTGCCGGACGGCACCGCCGAGATCATCGTGGCCGGGTCGAACTTCCATGGCCGCACTACGACGATCGTGTCGTTCTCGACCGACGAGACCGCGCGGTCCGGGTTCGGCCCGTTCACTCCCGGCTTCGTGACGGTGAAGTACGGCGACGCGGCCGCGCTGCGCGACGCCGTCACCGAGCGCACCGCGGCCGTCCTGCTGGAGCCGATCCAGGGCGAGGCGGGCGTCAACGTGCCGCCGGCCGGGTACTTCGCCGAGGTCCGGCAGCTGTGCGACGAGCACGGCATGCTGCTCATCGCCGACGAGATCCAGTCCGGCCTCGCCCGCACCGGCACGGTGCTCGCGCTGGACCACGAGGGCGTCCGCGCCGACGTCTACACGCTCGGCAAGGCACTCGGCGGCGGGATCATGCCGGTGTCGGCGGTGGTCGGCAGCCGGGCGGTGCTCGGGGTGCTCCAGCCGGGCGAGCACGGGTCGACGTTCGGCGGAAACCCCCTGGCGTGCGCGGTCGGGCGCGCGGTCGTGCGGCTGCTCGGCACCGGGGAGTTCCAGCAGCGCTCGGCCGAGCTGGGCGCCCACCTGCACGACCGGCTCGGCGCGCTCGTCGGCAACGGGCTCGCCGAGGTCCGCGGCCGCGGCCTGTGGGCCGGGATCGACATCGCCCCGGGCGGCCCGTCCGGGCGCGAGGCGTCCGAGGCGCTGGCCGGGCTCGGCGTGCTGTGCAAGGAAACGCACGGCTACACGCTGCGGCTGGCTCCGCCGCTGGTGATCTCACGCACCGACCTGGACCGCGGCATCGACGCCATCGCCCAGGTGATCCGCGCCTCCTGACCCAGCGGCACTCAAACGCCCCAATGTGGCGTTCGCTGCGTCCAACGCACCGAACGCCACATTGGGTGCGTCCAACGCACCCAATGCCACATTGGGGCGCTCGTCCGCCCCGTTCCGGAACCTGGTGTCCGGTGTGGACGTTGGGGAGGGCATGGGAGCAGGGGAATGGGTGGAGCGGCCGCTGGTCGAGGGCGGCGAGGCGCCGGGTGAGGTGTACGCGCGGGGCAAGGCGCTGCGGGAGAAGGCGACGGCCAGGGCGCATGACCACGCGGCGGCGGCAGGGGACCGGCCCACGCCCCGCGAGTACTTCGACGCGAGCAACGCCGGACGGCTGCCGGAGCTGATCGAGCTGCGGCGTGAGCGGATGTCGGCGTCGCCGTTCACGTTCTTCCGCGGCGCGGCCGGGCTGATGGCCGCCGATCTGGCGGGCACCCCGGCGTCCGGCGTCACGGCGCAGCTCTGCGGGGACGCCCACGCGGCCAACTTCGGGCTCTACGGCACGCCCGAGGGCGGCATCGTCATGGACATCAACGACTTCGACGAAACCGTGCCGGGACCGTGGGAATGGGACCTCAAACGGCTCTCGGCGAGCCTGGTGCTGGCCGGCCGTGAGGGCGGGATCGGCGAGTCCGGCTGCCGCGAAGCCGCCGAGGACGCCGTCAAGTCGTACCGGCGGACCATCCGCGCGCTGGCCGAGCTGCCGTTCCTGCGGTCGTGGAGCGCGTTGCCCGACTCGTCGGTGCTGAGCAAGGCGCGGGCGCACGAGCTGATCGACGACTTCGCCGACGCCGCCGGGAAAGCCCGCAAGAACACGAGCAAGAAGGTCGTCGCGAAGTGGACGCGGCGCATCGACGATCACGAAACCGGCCTGAGCAGGCACCGGTTCGTCGAGGACCCGCCGGTGCTCACGCACGTCGACGCGGCGACCGCGGAGGCCGTCGCCGCGGGTCTGGTGTCCTATGTGGACACACTGCGCGAGTCGCGGCGGACGCTGATCGCGCGGTACCGCGTCGCGGACGTCGCCTTCCGGGTGGTGGGCACGGGCAGTGTCGGGCTGCGCAGCTACGTCGTCCTGCTCCACGGCAACGACGACGAAGACCTTGTGCTGCAAGTGAAACAGGCCCAGCCCTCGGCACTGACGCGTTATCTCGGCCTGCCGGAGCCCGAGCACGAGGGACGCCGCATCGTCGACGGCGCGCGGCTCGTCCAGGCGGAGACGGACATCCTGCTCGGCTGGACCACCATCGGCGGAACGCCGTTCATCGTGCGCCAGTTCCGGAACCTCAAGGGCGACATCGACCCGACGGAGCTGGCGAAGGACCACCTCGACGACTACGGCCGCCTCGCGGGCGCGTTGCTCGCCCGCGCGCACACCCGATCAGCGCATCCGCAGCTGCTGGCGGGCTACTTCGCCGAGGACGAGGAACTCGACGAGGCGATCGGCGCCTACGCCGTCCGCTACGCCGACCAGACCGAGGCCGACCACGCCGCCTTCGTGTCGCGCCCCTGATCACGCGAGTTCTCCGTCCAATCACGCGAGTTCGCCCTCCAGTCACGCGAGATGACCGGAACGGGACAGAAATCCGGCCAAGTCTGGAGAACGAATTCCCCGCCGTGCTAGATCTTCGTCAACGGTTACCGGCTAGGGAGGCGGCATGGCGGACGTTCGGCGGCGCTCGGTGCTCGGCGGCGCGGTGGGCGCGGCACTGGCGGGGACGGCGTTGACCGGCACAGCGCTGACCGGCCTCGCGACACCGGCCGCGGCGGACACCACGGCATCGGACACGGCCGCATCGGGCACCGCGGAAGCGGCCGCACAGGGCAGGCGGCGCGCGTTCCGGCTCGGCGTCAACTACACGCCGTCGACGCGCTGGTTCCACATGTGGCAGGACTGGCGCGAGCGGGACCTGCGCCGCGACCTGGACGACATCGCGAAGCTGGGCCTCGACCACATCCGGATGATGCTGCTGTGGTCGGACTTCCAGCCCGAGCCGAACCTGATCAGCGGTGAGAAACTGGACCGCCTGCACGAGTTCCTCGACTACGCCGGCGACGCCGGGCTCGACGTCGAGATCACCGTGTTCAACGGGCACATCTCGGCCCGCTACTGGACACCGAACTGGCTCCAGACCACCCCCCAACCTGTCAACTGGTTCGCCGACCCCGCCGCTCTCGAGGCCCAGCGCGCGTTCCTCACCGCGCTCGGCAAGCGTATCGGCGGGCACCGACGTTTTCTCGGCTTCGACCTGTCGAACGAGCCGTACTACTACTGGGACTCGTTCGCCGGCTTGAACGTCACCGTCGCGCAGGCCGACAACTGGGCGAAAACCCTGCTCGCCACGGCGGGCGAAGTCGCGCCGGGCAAGTGGAACACCGTCGGCTGCGACCGCGCGCCATGGGACACCCGCGGCGACAAGTACTTCAGCCGCACCACCCTCGCGACGGCGGGCGCGGTCACCGCCATCCACCCGTGGACGTCGTTCTTCGGCATCCTCAAGACCGACCCGCTCGGCACCTTCGCGACACACAACGCCGAACGGCTCGTGCAGCTCGCGCAGGCGTACGCGGCCGATCCGGCCTGGCCGTGCTGGATCCAGGAAGACGGCGCGGCGCCGTCGATCCACTTCAGCGACCAGACTCGGCCTCAGCTGGGAGAATGGATCAAGCGCTCCGTACGCAACGTCGCGAGTTGCGCACACACGCACGGCTTCACCTGGTGGTGCTCGCACGACGTCTCGCCGACGCTCGTGCCGAAGCTGAATCCCCTCGAATACGACCTCGGCCTCTACACGAACGACCGCAAGCTCAAGCCCGCGGGCGCCGCGATCCGTGAGATCGTGGCCGAATTCGACCGGAATCCGCCCAAACCCGCTTCGCGGACAACAGGAATCGTGATCCCGGACGACGATCCGCAGAGCGGGACGAACACCTTCTTCGCCCTCGCCTCGGCCGGGACGCGCGCGGCCTTCGTACTGCGCAGCAAGGCCGGGGACCAGGCCCACCTCAAGGCACGCGGCATCACGAAGCTGGTGAACCCGTAACCCACGTGACTGCCAGGGGCGTCCTTTGTGGACGCAAGTGCCGAGGCTGTCGCGAACGGCGCGTTCGGGACGTTCAGCGTCGCCATCGGAGCGTTCGCGACAGTGGGCGGTGCGGTCGGCTACGCGGGGAGGCCCGAGGGACGCCCTGGGTGCGTTGAGTGCGACGAGGGCGTCCCTCGGTGCAGCCAGCGCACCAAAGGCGTCCCTCGGTACATCGGTGGCCCCGCGTTAAGGTCGGGCATGCCTTTCCGGTGGCCGACGCTCCTCGCCGTCGTGTGCGCGTTGCTCGCCCTCGCGCTCGGGCTGGTCTTCGCGGGCGACCACGCGCCCAGCGGCCTCGACACCGCCGCGCAGGCCGCGATCACCGGGTGGCCGCACGGGCTACTGCGTGCGCTCGTGCTGCCGACAGAGCCGTACGTGCTGCTCCCCGTGCTGGCGCTGCTGATCGTCTGGTGCCTGTACGCGCTGCGGCCGTGGGACGCGCTCTTCGTCGTCCTCGGTCCCGGGATCGCCGTCATGGCGAACACGTGGGCGCTGAAACCGTTGTTCGACCGCTGGAAGGGCGCGACGCTCGTCTATCCCAGCGGGCACACGGTCAGCATGGTGGCGACGCTCGTAGTGGTGTTCCTGCTGGTCCACGGCCTGGCCAGGACGCTCACCGCCAGCATCGGCGCGGTACTGCTCGTCGCCGTCTCGATCGGGATGATCGGGCTCGGGTACCACTACCTCACCGACGTCGTCGGCGGGACGCTCTTCGCGGTCTTCGCCGTCCTCGCGGTGCGTGGGCTGCTTACGCGGCTTGCACCGCGTCCCGTGCGAGTGCGGTCAGGCGACTGACGGCGCGAAGGTACTTCTTGCGGTAGCCGCCGTTGATCATCTCCTCGGTGAACAACGCGGGCAGCGGCTGTCCCGAGACGACGACCGGGATGGCGCGGTCGTAGAGCCGGTCGGCGAACGCGACGAGCCGCAGCGCGACGCTCTGGTCCGGCGCCGGGTGGATGTCCCGCAGGTGGACGCGGCCGACGCCGTCGAGCATCCGGCCATAGCGCGACGGGTGCAGCCGGGCGAGGTGCGCGCACAACGCGTCGAAGTCGTCCACAGTGGACCCTTCGTGCTGTTCGGCGGACGCGGTGAGCACGTCGTCGGCGACCGGCGGCGGGGCCTCGGGCAGGCCGCGGTGGCGGTAGTCGGGACCGTCGACGCGCACGACCGTGAAACGCGAGGCCAGCGACTGGATCTCGCGAAGGAAGTCCTCGGCGGCGAAGCGGCCTTCGCCGAGCTTGTCGGGCAGGGTGTTCGACGTCGCCGCGACGTACACCCCGGCCTCGGTGAGCTCGCGCAGCAGGCGGCCGATCAGCATCGTGTCGCCGGGGTCGTCCAGCTCGAACTCGTCGATGGCCAGCAGCCGGTGCCCGGACAGCCGCCGCACCGCCTCGGCGAACCCGAGCGCGCCGACGAGGTGGGTCAGCTCGACGAATGTCCCGTACGCCTTCGGGCCGGGCGTGGCGTGCCAGGTCGAGGCGAGCAGGTGGGTCTTGCCGACGCCGAACCCGCCGTCGAGGTAGAGCCCCATCGGGCCGGTCGCCTGCGTGCCACCACCGAACAGCGAGCGCAGTTTCGACTTCTTCGCCGGGGCCTCGATCCTGGCCGCGAACGCCGCGCACGAGGTGACCGCGGCGGCCTGGCTCGGCTCGTCCGGGTTCGGGATGTAGTTGGCGAACCGGACCGCGTCGAACCGGGGCGGCGGGACCAGCGTGCCGATCAGCTCGTCGGCGCTGAGCTGGGGATCGCGGTCGGTGAGATGCGCGGCGGGCATGGTCGGAAAGCCTAACGGCCGCCTCCCCGGTACCGCCGCCTCCCGGCCCCGAGTGTGCCGAAGGTCCCCTTCAGCACGTGCGAGAACGCCGGATTTTCCGCAGAATGCGGGCATGACACCACCGCGGCCGCCGCTCAAGCCCATGCTCGCCAAACCGGCCAAGGCGATCCCGGACACCGGCGGGCTGCTGTTCGAGCCCAAATGGGACGGCTTCCGCTGCCTGGTGTTCCGCGACGGCGAAGAGCTGACGCTGCAGTCGCGCGCGGAGAAACCCCTCAACCGGTACTTCCCCGAGGTCGTCGAGCGGCTGACGAAAACGCTGCCCGAGCGGATCGTGCTCGACGGCGAGCTGGTCGTCGCGCGTGGCGGCAAGCTGGACTTCGACGCGCTGACCGAGCGCATCCACCCCGCCGCCAGCCGGATCACCCTGCTCGCGGCCGAGCAACCCGCCGAGTTCGTCGCGTTCGATCTGCTCGCCCTCGGCGACGAGTCCTTTGTCGACGAACCGACGGCGAAGCGGCGCGAACGGCTCGAGCGCGTCGCGGGCGACGGCATCCACCTCACCCCGGCGACCACCGACCCGGACACCGCGCGGCACTGGTTCGAACTGTTCGAGGGCGCCGGTCTGGACGGCATCATCGGCAAACCGCTCGACGAGCCCTACTCCCCCGGCAAACGCGTCCTGCTCAAGTACAAGCACAAGCGCACCGCCGACTGCGTGCTGGCCGGGCTGCGCTGGCACGTCGACGGCGAACCGGGCGAGATGGTCGGGTCGTTCCTGCTCGGGCTCTACGACGCCGCCGGGCTGCTGCACCACGTCGGCGTCGTCGGCTCGTTCCCGGTCAAGCGGCGCCGCGAGCTGGCCGAGGAGCTGGCGCCGCTGATCACCGACGGCACCGGGCACCCCTGGATCGGCGACGCCGTCCGCACCGGCCAGCGCATCCCCGGCGGCATCACCCGCTGGCGCTCGACCGAGCAGCCGTGGGTGCCGCTGCGGCTGGAACGCGTCGTCGAGGTGTCCTACGAACACACCGAGGGCGGCGTCCCGGCGCGGTTCCGGCACACCGCGCAGTTCGGCCGGTGGCGCCCGGACCGCGAACCGTCGTCGTGCGGGTACGCGCAGCTCGACGAGGTCGCACGGTACGACCTCGATGCCGTGTTCCGCGGCGAGGTCGTGCGGACCCGCTAACTCCCCTGTCACACCCGGCGTGCCAAGCTCACCGGTGACCCCGGACCCGATCATCGGAGGACCCCGCCCGTGCGCCGCCGTTCCCGCCGCCTTCGCCCGCGATCCCGGCTGGCGCTGGCCGTCCTCGCCGCGGCGACGCTCGCGGGCTGCACGACCGGGCCCTCGGCACGGCCCGCCGTGGTGGACAACGACGGTTCGAAACAGCCGAAGGCGCCGACGAGCGCCCCGCCCGTCCCGCTGCCGCCGCTGGGCGAACCGCAGTCCCCGCTGATCCGGTGGAACGACTGCGACGACGACACCCGCCAGCGGCTCGGCAGGCCCGCCGTGCCGGACACGCTGCGTTTCAGCTGCGCCCGGCTGACGACCCCGCTCGACGCGCCGGACCAGCCGCGGCGCGCGATGGTGCGCAGCCTCGTGCTCAAGGCAGGCACCGGCCCGGTGCCGCTGGTCGTGGTCAACGACGTCGACGGCGAACCCGGGACGCTGTACGCCGCGCGGCTCGCGGCGAGCCTGCCGCCGGAGTTCCTCCAGAAGTTCTCGCTGGTCGGGCTGGACCGGCGCGGCACGGGGCTGTCGGGCGCCGCGCAATGCGTCCCCGGCGACGTGCGCCGCGACCTGATCGGCGCGGACCCCGCGCAGGGCGATCTCGAAGGCGTGCTGGACGCCGCGCGCAGGGCGGGCCAGCAGTGCGCGATCGACCTCGACGTGGCCCAGACCGGGCTGGACAGCTGGCGCACCGCGGGCGACCTCGACGAACTGCGCAAGCAGCTCGGGATGGAGCGGCTCACCGCGCTCGGGCACGGCGACGGGTCGAAGGTGCTCTCGGAGTACGCGGTGCGGTTCCCCGCCCAGGTGGGCAGGATGGTGCTCGACGGCGTCCCCGATCCCGGCCAGGACACCGCGGCCGTGCTGGACGCGGTCGCCGCGGGCGCTCAGTCCACTTTGGACGCGTTCGGCGCGGACTGCGCCAACCGGCACTGCGCGCTCGGCGATCCGAAGGCCGCGCTGCGGGCGGTCACCGACCGGCTGCGGACACCCGTCGTGACCGCCGACGGCATCCCGATGAACGCGGGGATCGCGACCTACGCGGTCTATTCCGGGCTCGCGCAGCGCGCGCGGTGGCCCGAACTGGCCGACGCGATCATCGCGGCGCGCGACGGGAACCTCGCCCCGCTCGCCGTGTTCGCCGCGCCGGCACTGCACGACAGCAGGAGTCTTCCGTCCCGTTTGGACGGTGCGCTCGCGACACGCTGCAACGACAGCGCGACCCGGCTGCCCGCCGACGAGCTCGCCAAGGTGGGCGCCGCCATGCGCGGCAAGTACCCCCAGTTCGGCACCACCGTGGCCCAGCAGCTGGCCTGGTGCGCGCCGTGGCCGACGCGCCGCGAGCCGCTGCCGAGGGCGGGTGTGCCCGGGGTGCCGCCCATCCTGGTGGCCTCGACCGCGGCCGACCCGGTGACCCCGGAGCAGGGCACCACCCGCGCCGCCGACCAGATGCCGACCTCGGTGACGATCTCGTGGCAGGGCGCGGGACACGGAGCACTCGGTTCGTCGCCGTGCGTGACCGACGCCGTGCGTGCCTTCCTCGTCGACGGCAAGGTCCCCGGCGACGGGACCCTGTGCCCCGCGTGAGGCCTTACTGCCGGTAGGACTCGACTTCGCTCTCGGGCCGGACCCGCGCGTCGGCCGGGTCCTCGCCGAACTCGGTGTGGGCGCGACGCTGGCGCAGCAGGTCCCAGCACTGGTCGAGCTGCCGTTCGAGGTCGCCGAGGCGCTCGCGGTCGGCGCTGTTCAGCCCGACGCCGACCGCGCGCGACCGCAGTTCGTGCTCCTCGGCGATGAGCCGGTCGATGTGGCTGAGGATTTCCCCGTCGGCCATGGCACGTCCTCCCGTGTTCGAGGTTCTCCGCGGCTGCCGGATGCCGACCCTACGCCGCCCCGGGGAATCTTGGCCGGGTGCCGGCCGTTGATCCACCTATGAGCACCGTAGAGCTGACCGCGGCCAACTTCGACCAGACCGTGACCGACAACGAATTCGTCCTGATCGACTTCTGGGCGAGCTGGTGCGGTCCGTGCCGCCAGTTCGCGCCGGTGTACGAGAAGGTGTCCGAGAAGCACGACGACATCGTGTTCGCCAGCGTCGACACCGAAAACGAGCAGCAGCTGGCCGCCGCCTTCGACATCCGCTCGATCCCGACGCTCGCGGTGATCCGCGACAAGACGGTGATCTACGCCCAGCCGGGGGCATTGCCCGAGGCGGTGCTGGAGGAGCTGATCCAGCAGGCCCGCGACGTCGACATGGACGAGGTGCGCCGCCAGGCCGAGAAGGCGGGGGAAGCCTGACCCCCGATGTGGAAATGGTCCGTGAATGCCACATCGAGGGACTGTGAGTCTCTCCATGTGGCATTCACGGACCTTCGGCTCCCGGCGGACCGCCCGGTTCCGCCGGGAGCCGAGAACTGGGGCCCCAGAGCCGTCAAGACCGCCCGCGAGGGGTGCTTCGCCCTGCCCGGCTCCTGGGCGGGCGATCACGGGACGGCCTTGACGGACCTCTTCCTCAGCTCTTCGTGGCGAGGCCGCGCAGGAAGAACGTCAGGTTCGCCGGACGCTCGGCCAGACGGCGCATGAAGTAGCCGTACCACTCGTCGCCGTAGGGAACGTACACGCGCATGGTGTCCCCCTCGCCGGCGATCCGCCGCTGCTCCTCGGGCCGGATGCCGTACAGCATCTGGAACTCGTGGTCGCCCGGCCCGCGCCCGTTGTCCGCCGCGAGCTTCGCCGCGATGGCGATCATGCGCGGGTCGTGCGAGGCGATCATCGGATAGCCCTTGCCCGCCATGAGGATCCGCAGGCAGCGCACATAGGACTTGTCCACTTCGGACTTGTCCTGGAACGCCACGGCCTCCGGCTCCGCGTAGGCGCCCTTGCACAGCCGCACCCGCGAACCCGGGCCCGACAGCTCGCGGCAGTCCTGCTCGGTGCGGTGCAGGTAGGCCTGCAGCACCGCGCCCACCCACGGGTACTCGGCACGCAGCTCCTTGAGGATGCCGAGCGTCGAGTCCGTGGTGGTGTGGTCCTCCATGTCCAGGGTGACCGTGGCGCCCACCGCGTCGGCCGCCGCGCAGATCTTGCGGGCGTTCTCCAGCGCGACGTCCTCGCCGTTCGACGGCAGGAACTGGCCGACCGCCGACAGCTTCACCGAGACGTCCGCGCCGTCGGCGAGGCCTTCCGCGCCCAGCGCGTTCAGCAGCGTTTCGTAGGCACGGACGGTGGCCGAGGCCTGCGCGGCGTCGGTGGTGTCCTCGCCGAGGTGGTCGAGGGTGATCTTCCGGCCGTCGGCGGCCAGTTCCCTGGCCACCCGCACCGCGTCGGCGGTTTCGGCACCGGCGACGAAGCGGCGCACCACGGATCGCGTGGCGGGCACCGCTTCGACCAGCGAACGCATCCGCCGCGATCGGGCGGCGGCGAGGAGAGAGGCTCGCAACATGGGGATCTCCCGGGAGACGAGGGACTGGGGAACTCAGCCCTGGTGGGGGTACGGGACGCTGGTCGGCGGGACGAAGGTCTCCTTGACCGAGCGAGTGCTCGTCCAGCGGAGCAGGTTGAAGATCGAGCCCGCCTTGTCGTTGGTGCCCGAGGCGCGGCCACCACCGAACGGCTGCTGACCGACGACGGCGCCGGTCGGCTTGTCGTTGACGTAGAAGTTGCCCGCGGCGAACCGCAGCGCCTCGGACGCCTTCGCCACCGCGGTGCGGTCGTTCGCGATGATCGCGCCGGTCAGCGCGTAGACCGCGGTCTCGTCGACCAGCTTGAGGACGTCGTCGAACTGGTTGTCCTCGTACACGTGGATCGACAGGATCGGCCCGAAGTACTCGGTGCGGAAGATGTCGTGCTTCGGGTTGTCCGAGACCAGGATCGTCGGCTGGACGAAGAAGCCGGTGCTGTCGTCCGCGGTGCCGCCGGTGAGGATCTCCACCTCGGCGTCGCCCTTGACCCGCTCGAACACCGCGGCGTGCTTGTCGAACGCGCGGCGGTCGATCACCGCGCCACCGAAGTGGCTCAGGTCGGTGACGTCGCCGTAGCTCAGCGCCTCGGTCTCGGCGACCAGGCCGTCCTTGAGCTGCGTCCAGACGCTGCGCGGGATGTAGGCGCGCGACGCGGCGGAGCACTTCTGGCCCTGGTACTCGAAGGCGCCGCGGACCAGCGCGGTGCGCAGCACGTCGATGTCGGCCGACGGGTGCGCGACGATGAAGTCCTTGCCGCCGGTCTCGCCGACCAGGCGCGGGTAGCTCCGGTAACCGGCGATGTTCGCGCCGACGGTGCCCCACAGGTGCTGGAACGTCGGGGTGGAGCCGGTGAAGTGGATGCCCGCCAGGTCGCGGTGGGTCAGCGCCACCTCGGAAACGACCTTGCCGTGACCGGGCAGCAGGTTGATCACGCCCGGCGGCATGCCCGCCTCTTCCAGCAGCCGCATGGTCAGCTGCGCGGCGAAGCTCTGCGTCGGCGACGGCTTCCAGACGACCGTGTTGCCCATCAGCGCGGGCGCGGTCGGCAGGTTGCCGGCGATGGCGGTGAAGTTGAACGGCGTGATCGCGTAGACGAAGCCCTCCAGCGGGCGGTGCTCCATCCGGTTCCACACGCCGGGCGAGCTGTTCGGCTGCTCGGCCAGCACGCGGCGGCCGTAGTCGACGTTGAAGCGCCAGAAGTCGGCGAGCTCGCAGGCGGAGTCGATCTCGGCCTGGGTCGCGGTCTTGGACTGGCCCAGCATGGTGGCGGCGTTGAGGGTGGCGCGCCACGGGCCGGTCAGCAGGTCGGCGGCGCGCAGCAGGATGGCCGCGCGGTCGTCGTAGGACAGCGCGCGCCAGGCCGGGGCGGCCTCGGTGGCCGCGGCGACGGCGTCGGCGGCGTCCTGCTGGGTGGCGCCGTGGATCACGCCCAGCACCGACCGGTGGTTGTGCGGCTGGACGACGTCGATCTTCTCGCCGCCGCCGGCGCGCTGCTTGCCACCGATGGTGGCGGTGATGTCGACAGGATCAGCCTCGCCCAGCCGCTTGAGCGCACCCTCGAGTTCGGTGCGCTCAGCGCTGCCCGGTGCGTACGTCAGCACCGGCTCGTTCTTCGGGGCGGGGGTCTGGGTCACGGCGTCCACGGCGGCTCCTCCACAACGACGGGTGAGGGTCTCTCTGCCCCGAACGGTAACCCCACGGACGGCCCAACGGTTTGTCCGAACGGATAGAATCGGGGTGATGACCTTGTCCGATGGAATGAAAGCCGGACGCGGAGCGTCTCCGTTGAGGGTGGCGGCGGGGGCATGGATGGAGAAAGATGGCGAATGACCACGGGAACCTCACTACGCCACGTGCTGGCCACGCTCGGTGAGCCACTCGTCCGGGTACTGGTCGCGCCTCGTGGCCTGGGGGTACCCGTCGAGGACGTCGTCATCCTCGACCCCGAGGACCCGCCCGAGGCCCACCCCGGCGACCTCGCACTGGTGATCGGCGCGAGGGGCCGGGCGGCCGGGGCGGCGATCCGCGCGGCCGGGCGCTGCGGGGCGGCCGCGGTCGCGATCAAGGGTGAACCCGGTGCGGCGGAAGGGATCGCGGCCGACGCGGGCGTCGCGCTGCTGGCCGTCGGGAACGAGGCGCGCTGGGAGCAGGTCGAGGCGCTGGCACGCGGCGTCGTCGACACGGCGCGCGCGGGCGGTGAGGCGGAAAGCGGCGAGGTGCTGGGCGATCTGTTCTCCCTCGCGCAGACGATCGCGACGTTGACCGGCGGGCTGGTGAGCATCGAGGACACCGCGAGCCGGGTGCTCGCCTATTCGCGGTCTTCGGACGAGGTCGACGAATTGCGGCGGTTGTCGATCCTCGGGCGCGAGGGCCCCGAACGCTATCTCGCGATGCTCCGCGAATGGGGCGTCTACCAGCGGTTACGTGCCGGTGAGGGCATCGTCCGGATCGACGAGCGGCCCGAGCTCGGGATCCGGCGGCGGATCGCGGCGGGCGTGCACGCCGGCTCGCAGCCGCTCGGCACGATCTGGGTCCAGGAGGGCGCGGCGCCGCTGACCGAGCAGGCCGAGGTGGCGCTGCTCGGCGCGAGCCGGACGCTGGCGCCCCGGCTGATCCGCGCGCGGACGTTGCCGACGCCGGAGCTGCGACTGCGGGAGGACCTGCTCGCCAGCCTGCTCGACGGACGGCTCGACGCGGACTCCGTCGCCGACGACATCGGCGCCGATCCCGCCCGGCCCGCGGTCGTGGTGGCGTTCGCGCTCACCGGCGAGCGGACGCAGGCCGACCGGCAGCTGCACCGCGCGGAACTGGTGCACCTGATCGCCGTGCACACCGCGGCGTACCGGCGCAGCGCGCTGGTGAGCGTCATCGGCAGCCGCGTGTACGCGCTGCTGCCGGATCTCCCCGACGTCACCGAGCACGCCGAAGGCCGGATTGTCGCGCTGGCCAAGGAAATCGTGGCCGCGGCGCGGCGTCATCTCGACGTCGGCGTGCGGGCCGCGCTGGGTGGCGTGGTACCCCGGCTGTCCGACGCGGCGGCGTCCCGTGGCGACGCCGACCGGGTATTGGCGACGATGGCGCGGGGGCACTGGGATTCCGACGTCGCCTCGCTGGCCGACGTCCGCGCCGAGGTTCTGCTCTCGGAGATCCTGGCGTTCCTCGCCGAGCAGCCACGCATCCGCGATCCGCGCCTGGCCGAGCTCCTCGCGCACGACGCCGACCACGGCGGCATCCTCGTCCCCGCAGTCCTCGCCTACCTCGACGCCTTCGGCGACGTTCGCGCCGCCGCCCGCGCGCTGAACATCCACCCCAACACGGTCCGCTACCGCGTCCGCCGAGCCGCCGAAGTCTCCGGCCTCTCCTTCACCGACCCCACCGAACGCCTCCTCACCCACCTCCTGTTACGCCTGTAGATCACGCGAGTTCTCCGTCCGATCACGCGAGATACGCCTCCAATCACGCGAGTTCCGTGTCTGATCACGCGAGTTCCTGGCTTTTCGACACCGGCGGAAAGGGCGAAATCGGTCGCCCACGGATGCCGCGCGCTGCTAACTTTCCGCCGTGGATCTCTTCTCACGCTCGTGGACCGCGTTGCGCACAGCGGTCGCCGACCTTTCCGACAAGGACTTCGAGCAGCCGTCGGGCTGCACCGGCTGGCTCGTGCGGGACCTGGCGTGTCACCTGATCATCGACGCGCAGGACGTCCTGATCACCCTCGTCACCCCCGCCGAAACCGCGCCGACCGACGACGCGGTCACCTACTGGAAGGTCGCCGAAACGGCGCCGACCGGCGACGACCCGCTCGACGCGCTGATCGTCCGCCTCGCCGCCGCGTACGAGGACCCCGCGCTGCTCAAGTTCCACCTCGACGACGTCGGCGCCGCCGCCGGGCGCGCCGCCGAACTCGCCGACCCCGGCGTCCGGGTCGGCACCCAGGACATGGTGCTCACGACGGGCGACTACCTTTCCGCGTACGTCCTGGAATGGACGCTGCACCACCTCGACCTCGTCGCCCATCTCCCGCACGTACCGGGGCCGCCCGCCGAAAGCCTCGCCCGCACGCGCGAAATGCTGGAGAAGATCGCGGGCGGGGCGTTCCCCGCGTCTTTCTCCGACACGGACGCGTTGCTGATCGGCACCGGACGTCGATCCGCGACCGACGCGGAGAAGGCCGAACTGGGCGAGCTGGCAACAAAAATCCCGCTCGTCCTCGGCTGAAACGTCCACTGTGGACATCCAACGGGGTGAGGCAGGGCGCCCTGCCTCACCCCGTCACGGCGTCACGCCAGCACCAGGCTCATGCGACGGCGTTCGACGTCGAGCTGGTTGATTCGCACCGAAATCTCGGCGCCGGGCGCGGGGACGTCGGCACCGAACGTGTGCGGCAGCAGACCTTCGATCCCGTCGGCCACTTCGACGAAGGCGCCGAACGGCACCACCTTGGTCACCACGCCGTCGAGCGCTCCTCCGCCGGCGTGCGCCGACACGAACTCGCGCCACCTCGGCAATGGGACGTTTTCCTGACCGGGCATACGATTCACCTCCCTTCCCGGCACGTTCCGCGGAAACGCGCACAAGGAGGCGGCGGGCCACGCGCCCGCCCGGAGGTCACCGCGTGGCCGGGTGACCCGTCTGCTCACGGCTCTCGGCCGACCCGGCAGTCATGGCGCGACAGTAGCAACCCCCGACGTCGCCGGACCAGCCCTTTTTGGCCGGCATCCGCGCATCTCGCGTGATTGGACGCGCAACTCGCGTGATTGGACGCGCAACTCGCGTGATTGGGGGCGTATCTCGCGTGATCAGGCGGAGAACTCGTGTGCTGGGGCGAGGGCGCGGTAGGTGGCGAGGCGGTCGGCGGGGTCGTGGGTGGCGGTGGTGAAGAGGAATTCGTCGGCGCCGGTGCGGGCGGCCAGCGCCGACAGGCGGGAGAGGACTTCGGGGGCGGTGCCGTGGATCTGGGTGTCCAGGGCCGCGTCGAGGCGCTCGCGTTCGCGGGCGGTCATCGGGAGCGCGAGGATCTCGTCCGGTGGGGACAGCGGCGGGAAAACGCCGTGGCTGCGCGAATAAACCGTCGACCAGGCCTCGGGGACGAGCAACCGCCGGGCCGCCGGAGCTGTGTCGGCCACCGCCACCGCGGTCGAGACCACGACGTACGGCGCGGGCGCGAAAACCGAGGGGCGGAACCCGTCCCGGTACCGCGTGATCGCCTCGATCATCGCGGCCTCGCCCCGGATCTGGCCGATCACCAGTGGCAGTCCCAGTTCCGCGGCGAGGTCCGCCCCGGCGCCCGTCGCCAGCACGAACGGCGGCACGCGCAGCCCCTCGGCCGGGATCGCGTGCACCCCGGGATACGCCGTCTGCGCGCCGCCGAAGAACCCCAGCAGCTCCCGTACCCGGTCGCCGAAATCCGCCGCGTCCTCCTTGCCGTGCCCGAGTGCGCGGCGGACGCCGTCGGTGAACCCGACCGAACGGCCGAGCCCCATGTCGATCCGGCCGGGGAACAACGACTCCAGCACCCCGAACTGTTCGGCGACGACGAGCGGACGGTGGTTCGGCAGCATCACGCCGCCGGTGCCGACGCGGATCCGCGAGGTCGCGGACGCCACCGCGGCGGCGAGCACGGTCGGCGCCGAGCCGGCGACCCCGGGCACGCTGTGGTGCTCGGACACCCAGAACCGGTGGTACCCCAGCGTTTCGGCCTCCCGTGCGAAGGCGACCGTCTCCCGCAGCGCCGTCGCACCGCTGGTGTCGCGGCGGATCGGCGAACGGTCCAACACGGAAAGCCGGGCAGGCGATGCGCTCACACCGGGTTCAACGCCATCGGCGCGCCCGGATTCCCGTCAGGGCCGCCACCGTTCGCTGTAGTCGGGGTGATCGGCGTAGGGCAGGGCGAGGAGACGCAGCGTGGTACACCAGTTGGAGCCCGCCTCGTCACCGGGCACGTGGCAGGTTTCACACCAGTATTCGCTGCCGTACAGCGGAAAGCCGGGGACCTTCTCGGAGACCGTCGTGCGGTGGGCGAGCAGGATGCGCCGCGTGGCCTCGACCTCGTTGATCATCTGGTTGACGACGTCGAGCTCCATATCGGACAACGCGCGGATCCGTTGCTCGACAACGACTCTCGTCTCGCCCCTGCTGAGCGGCTCGCCCGCCTGGGCCTTGTTGACCGCCTGCATGATCAGCGCCTGACGCTGCCCGACACGTGCCGCGAGAAACGCGATCAAGTCGTCCACGTAAGGCCCTCCCTCCTGCTCGCTCCCCAGCCCCGGTCCGGGGAAGGTCGCCGGTCAGGGCCAGGACGTTACGCCCCCTTTTCGCTCGTCACAGCCGTCCGAGACACAGTGCGATCACACCGTCACTACGATCGGGCCCTGCTGGGCTGGACCCGCTTCGGTTCGCCCGGCATCTTCGGGTAGTCCGGCGGATACGGCATGTCACCGAGGCCGTGATCCCGCTCGTCACGGGCGTACCACTCCAGCAGCGTCTCGATGCCGAACGCCCGCTCGTCCATCGGCGCGTGCAGATCCCCGTGCCCGGCGAGGAAGTCCGGGATCGTCAGGACGTCGAAGTCGTCGGGATGCACCTCGCCCAGCAGGTCCCAGGTCAGCGGCGTCGACACGGTCGCGCGCCGGGTGCCCCGCACCGACCACGACGAGGCGACCGTGCGGTCACGGGCGGCCTGGTTGTAGTCGAGGAACACCCGCCCGCCGCGCTCCTCCTTCCACCACGCGACGGTCGCCCGCTCCGGGATCCGCCGCTCGACCTCCCGCCCGAGCGCGATCACCGCGTGCCGCACCGCGACGAAGTCCCACTCCGGCCGGATGCGCACCAGCACGTGCACCCCGCGCCCGCCCGAGGTCTTCGGGTAGCCGGTGAGCCCGGCTTCCGCCAGCACCTCGCGCACCACCCCGGCCACCGCGACGGCGTCGGCGAACCCGGCCTCGTCCGGCGGGTCGACGTCGACGCGGAGCTCGTCGGGATGATCGACGTCGTCGCGGCGCACCGGCCACGGATGGAAGTCGAACGTGCCGAGGTTGGCCGCCCAGGCGAACACCGCGGGCTCGGTCGGACAGACCTCCTCGGCCTTCCGCCCGGACGGGAAGGTGATCTCGGCCTTGTCCACCCACGCGGGCGAGCCCTTCGGGACGCGCTTGGCGTAGAAGACGTCACCCTCGACGCCGTCGACGTACCGCTTCAGCGTCGTCGGCCGCTCGCCGATCGCCCGCAGCAGCGGGCCACCGACCGTGATGTAGTGCTCGACGACCTGGCGCTTCGTGATCCCGCGCTCGGGGAAGTAGACCTTGTCCGGGCTCGACACGCGGACGGTGCGCTCCCCCACCCGGTACTCGACCGGCTCACCGTTCTTGGGCATGCGCCCACCGTAGTGGGGTTTCAGCCGCGCCGGTCGCTTTCCAGAACGCCCATCCGGATCACGTCGTGCCAGGCGCCGTCCCAGCGCAGCGCTTCCCGCTGCACGCCTTCGGCGACGAACCCGCACTTCTCGTACACACGCCGCGCGCGGGGGTTGAAGTCGAACACCTCGAGCTGGACCCGATGCAGGCCGACCAGCCCGAAGGCGTAGTCGAGCACGAGGCGGACGGCCTCGGTCCCGTAGCCGCGGCCGAAGTCCCCCGGCCGGGAAAGCGCGATCCGGAACCCCGCGGAAGCGTTGCCCGCGTCGACGTCCGTCAGTGCGGCGTCGCCGACGTAGACGCGGTCTCCGGCGCGCAGGATCGCCCAGTCCGCGCGATCGGTCAGCCCGGGACGGCTCGCGTTCCACTTCCGGATCTGCTCGTGGGTGAACGTCGTGTGTGTCCCGGTAAGCCGCCGCGACTCGGGGTCCATGTCCTGCAGCGACGCCCACGAGTCGTCGAGGTGCGACTCGTCCAGCTGGGTCAGCACGACCTTCTCGCCGGTCAGGTCGGGTTGTACGCGCAGTGCCTCGACGTCGATCATGGGCCGAGCGAAGCACGCCGGGTGACGCACGTCATCCGAGTTTCGGCGCGCCCGCTACCGTGGACGCGTGTCCGGCCGTATCAAGCTGATCCTCGCGCTCGCCGTGCTCGCCCTGCTGCTGGCGGCCGCGGTGGCCCTGCCGATCCCCGGCCCGGCGCAGCTGCGCGCCTGGGCGGCCGCGACGGGGTCGGCGACGCCGCTGGTGCTCTTCCTCGCCTATTCCCTGCTCACCGTCGCGCCGGTGCCGCGGACGGTGTTCAACCTGGCCGCAGGGCTGCTCGTGGGCACCGCCGCCGGGATCGCCATCGGCCTGGCCGCCACCACGATCGCGTCGGCACTGTCGTTCGGGCTCGCCCGGCTGCTCGGCCGCGACCTGGTGACCCGGCACCTGCACCGGAACGTCGTGCGCACGGTCAACGAGCGGCTCTCCGACGGCGGTGTGCTGGCCGTCACCTCACTGCGGCTCATCCCGGTGGTGCCGTTCGCGCCGTTCAGCTACGTCTGCGGCGTGTCGGGCGTGCGGGTCGTGCCGTATCTCGTCGGCACGCTGCTGGGGAGCGTTCCCGGCACGGTGGCCGTCGTCGTGCTCGGGGACGCGCTGACCGGCGGGACCCCGCCCGCGCTCCTGGTCTGTTACGGCGTTTTCGCCGTCGCCGGCGCGGCCGGGCTGTACCGGGTGTTCCGAAAACGGCGCGGTGACACGGAGTCCGGGAAAACGGTCTCGACACCCGCTGGCTGACGGCGGCCGCGAAGTTCGGACCGCTACACTCGGACGGGTCCGCGCGGGGAATTCGCGCTGAGTAAGGCCACCATCACCGGGATTTTCGAGGAGCAGGCGCCATCGACACCGGGCAGTTGATCGCGGGGCACTACCGTCTCGCCGAGCACATTGGTAGCGGTGCCATGGGCGTGGTGTGGCGTGCCGTCGACGTGCGCCTGGAACGCTCCGTGGCGATCAAGCAGATCCTGCCGCAGCCCGGCACGTCCGAGGCGGAGCGGGACAACCTGCGCCAGCGCGCGATGCGCGAGGCGAAGAACGCCGCCCGCTTCCAGCACCCGAACGCGATCGTCGTCTTCGACATCGCCGAGGACGGCGGCGACCCGTGCCTGGTGATGGAGTTCCTCAACGGGCCGAGCCTGTCCGCGATCCTCGCCGAACGCGGCACGCTGCCGCTGGGCGAGGTCGCCCGCATCGGCGAGCAGGTGGCCTCGGCGCTGGTCGCCGCCCACCGGGCCGGGATCGTGCACCGCGACGTCAAGCCCGGCAACATCCTCATCGACGAGACCGGCACCGCGAAGATCACCGACTTCGGCATCTCGCGCGCGGCGGGTGACATGACGCTCACCGCGACCGGGCTCATCGGCGGCACCCCCGCCTACCTGGCGCCCGAGCTGGCCCGCGGCGCCGACCCGGTGCCCAGCTCCGACGTCTTCGCGCTGGGCGCGACGCTGTATCAGGCCATCGAGGGCAGCACGCCCTACGGGAACTCGACGAACCAGCTGGCGCTGCTCTACGCCGCCGCGAACGGCCAGATCAACCCGCCGCAGCAGGCGGGCGCCGCGACGGCGTTGCTGATGAGCCTGCTCAGAGCCGAGCCCGAGGAGCGGCCGTCCATGGCCGAGGCGCGGGACCGGCTCGCCGCGCTGGCCGCCAAGGACCCGGCCGCCCCGGGCACCCAGGTTTCGCCGCCGCTCTTCGGCGGTGGCGCCGGCACCGGTGGCCGCAAGCCCGCCGGTGCGGACCTCCCCGCCGCGCCCAGCACTCCCGGCCGCGGCACCGAACGTCCGCCGTGGCAGCGCACCGGCGCGCCGTCGTCGGCCCCGATCCCGGTGCAGGCCCCGCCTCCCGCCGGTCCGCCGCGTACGCCGACCGCCGCGTTCGTGCCGCAGCAGCCCCCGCGCCAGCCGCACACCCCGCCGCGCCCGATGCCC
The DNA here is from genome assembly GCF_042739735.1 of Amycolatopsis sp. NPDC059027. NCBI lineage: Bacteria > Bacillati > Actinomycetota > Actinomycetes > Pseudonocardiales > Pseudonocardiaceae > Amycolatopsis > Amycolatopsis sp. NPDC059027. The sequence continues at coordinate 100,076 of NZ_JBHYIK010000007.1, forward strand.
TCGGCCGCCGCGCCCCAGCGCCCCGCCGCACCCGCCCCTGCCACCGACACGAAGCGGAAGGCCGCGATCTTCGCCGGCGTCGGCGCCGCCGTCGTGGTGGTGGCCGTCGTGGTGTTCTTGATCCTGAACTCGGCCACCGACAACAAGGGCACCTCCTCCGGCACGCAGCAGCCGCCGAACTCGCCCGCGGCGTCGCAGAACAAGCCGTCCACGAAGCCGAGCACGGCCTCTCCCGCGCTCAACACGACGAAGACCGACGGCAAGGTCGGCGACTACGGCGGGGCCGGGCAGCTGGTGGTCAACTTCTTCGGCAACCCGGGCGGGAACTGGAGCCTGCTGACGCCCGCCGCGCAACGGGTCTACGGCAGTGAGTCGGGATACCAGCAGTACTGGAGCCAGCAGCAGCAGAACATCAAGGGGTACGTCAACGCCCACGCCGACAGCGGGACCAACGAGAGCGACGGTTCGCTGATCATGAACCTCACCCTCAACGGGACACGGCGCGCCTACCGGATCGTCATGCAGGGCGGGCAGATGGTGATCGACAGCGACACCCGCCTCGACCCCACGGCGGCCCCGGAGAGCGGCGCTAACCAGTGAGACGTGCGGCGCGAACGCTGTCCCGCGCCGCGCCGGTGGCTTACTGTGGTCCCATGGCCGAAATCGGACAACCCGGCCAGCATCCTCGCTTCCACGAGGATCTGGTCGGTCTCGATCCGAACGATCCGGAGGCTCGCGCGTTCGCCGAGCACCTGGACCGGATGGAGCGCTGCGGGCCGAACTTCACCATCGAAGCCTGCCTCGACGGCGTGTCCGACTTCGCCGACTCCAGCAACCGCCTCGGCGGCCTCCGCTACTGGGTCTCGGCGCTGATCGCCGTGCTCATCATCGTCGGGGTGATCGTGGCCGCGTGGGACATCGTGACGCGCGCCGTGGCGTGGCTCGCACAGTAGCCGCCGAGGACGGCGTCCCGCCGATCCCGCGGAGTAACGTGGAACCGGTGAAAGGTATGAAACCCGTTGTCGGAGCCACCCCGCGCGTCGTGAAGTCCGAGCAGGAGTGGCGGCAGCAGCTTTCCGCGGAGGAGTACGCCGTGCTCCGCCAGGCCGGGACGGAACGCCCGTTCACCGGCGAGTACACCGACGCCAAGACCACCGGTGTCTACGAGTGCCGCGCCTGCGGGGCCGAACTGTTCCGCAGCGACACGAAGTTCGAGAGCCACTGCGGCTGGCCGTCGTTCTACGATCCGGCCGATTCCGACGCCGTCCTGCTGCGGGAGGACCGCAGCATGGGCATGAAGCGCATCGAGGTGCTCTGCGGCTCCTGCCACAGCCACCTCGGGCACGTCTTCGAGGGCGAGGGGTACCCCACCCCGACCGACCAGCGCTACTGCATCAACTCGATCTCGCTGAAGCTCGTTCCCGAGTCGTAACCACCCGGCGGCCAACCCCGCGCCCTCCCTCGCACGTGCTCACCGACACGGCTTCCGGCCGTGGCATCTCCGGACGAGGGAGGGCGAGCTCATGACCGACACCTGGGGGATTCCCGGCCCCGCCTTTCTCGCGCTCTACCTGGGCTTGGCGCTGATCCCGCTCGCCGTGAACCAGCTGCGGCTGTTTCGCCTGCGCACCGGTCCGCGCACGACGGCCCCGCTCACGAACGGCTACCAGGTCGCCGCGCTGGCGGGTGGCATCGAGCGGGTCGCGGACACCGTGCTCGCGGCGATGCTCGAACGCGAGCAGGTCCGCATCGACAGCGTGGGCAGGCTGTACATCACCCCCGCGCGTCCCGCCGACGCGCTCGGCCTCGCCGCGGCCACCGCGATCGGTTCGCGAGCGCCGACACAACCGAGTTCCCTGCGCGAGGTGCTCGCGGCCGACCCGGCCATGGCGGCGTTGCTCGGCGAACTGAGCGGTGCCGGGCTGTTCGTCGACGAGGCCAAACGGCACCGTGCCTGGCTGGGAACGGCCGCGGCCTACGTCCCGCTCCTCGTGTTCGGCCTCGTGCGGCTTGCCGCCGGAGGCACGCGGGGCAAGCCGATGGTCGTCCTCGCGATCCTGATCGTCGCCGTGACCGGCCTCGCCGTCGCCGCGGTGCTCGCGTCCACCCCCAAGCCCGCGCGGGTCACCTCGGCGGGAGACCGGGCGCTGGACGCCACCCGCGCGGACAGGAGCCTGCTGCACGGCGCCGCGGCCGACGTCGCCCTGTACGGGCTGTCCGCCTACCCCGACAGGGAGATCCGCAAGGTCCTGGTATCGGCCCGTGGTTCCGGCGATCACGGCCCGGGCTGGGCCGTCCGGGTCGGTCGTTCATCCCGCGGGATCGGCTCTTCCTACGGCGGGGCTTCGTCGTGCGGTGTCTGCTCGTGTGGGGGCGGGGGTTCGTCCTGCGGTGGGGGTGGCGGAGGCTGCGGCGGCTGAGGATGTGGCGGGAACGGGATGGCCGGTCCGGCCATCCCAGTACGCGACGCGGGACACCCGCCGGAGTCGGCCGAAATGCCCTCCCGGCCTGAGGTGTCCCGGTTACGGTAAGCGCAGTCGTTGGAGGGGGAGGCGGACGATGAAGGACCTGTGGGGCATTTCCGGCCCGGAGTACCTGGCGTTGCACGCGGGTTTGCTCGGTGTCGTACTGCTCGCCCGCGTGCTCGCGCCGGCGCTGTCCCGGCTGGGGCGGCCGAACACGGTCGCACAGCCGGAGGCGACGCTTTCGGTGTACCAGCTCGCCTGCCTCGCGGGCGGGCCGGACCGGGTCGTCGACGCGGCGATCGCGGCGCTGGTCGAACGGGGCGAGCTGCGTGTCAGCAGCACGAAAAAGATCACGTCGACGACCGGGAAGGTCCCGGCGGACCCGATCGAACGCGTGGTCGCCGAGGCCGCCCGCAGCGCCAAGTCGACCACGACGATCCGGGCCAGGGCCCGGATCACCGCACCGATCCGGACGATGACGGCCGACCTCGAACAGCGTGGCCTGCTTCAGCCCGTGTCGCGGATCAAGACACTCCGCCTGGCGATCCAGCTGTTCGCCATCGCCGTCCTGGTGCTCGCTATCGTCCGGTTCGTGGCGGGCATCGGGGCGGGGCACTCGGTCGGTTACCTGGCCTTCCTGATCATCGTCACGATCTTCATCGTCGTGGTGACCGCCGGTGACCGGCGCAAATCCGGGACGCGGCTGCCGACCGCCGCCGGGAACACCGTCCTCGGCCGGGCCAATGCCGAACACCGCCACGGCGCCCCGGCCTCCGGCGCGGTGCCCGCCGGGGTGGTCCTCGCCGGGGCGGCGGCAGCGGTGGCGCTCGGCGGGCTGGCGATGTACCCCGACGAGGAACTGCGGGCCGCGCTGATGCCCCCGGTCACCTCGGGTTTCGGCGGGGGCGGCTCGTCCGGCGGGTCCTCGTGCAGCAGTGGTTCCTCCTGCAGCAGCGGGTCGTCGTGCGGCGGGGGCGGTGGCTGCGGCGGCGGGGGCTGTGGTGGCTGACCGGCTCGGGGTGGGCATCGGCTGGCGCGAGGAGCTGGACCTCTCGATCGCCCGGATGCCGGGCGTCGACTGGGTCGAGGTGGTCGCCGAGAACCTGCACGCCCCGCATCTGCCCGAATCGCTGATCGCCTTGCGGGACAAGGGACTCCCGGTGCTCCCGCACGCGGTGTCCCTGTCGCTCGGCGGCGCCGAGCCGGTCGACACGAGCCGTGTCGAGCATCTGGCCGAGATCGCCCGCGCGCTCGGCGCGCCACTGGTGAGCGACCACGTGTGCTTCGTCCGGGCGGGCGGCCTCGACTCCGGCCACCTGATGCCGCTGCCGCGGACGCGGGACGCGCTGGACGTGCTCGTCGCGAACGTCCGCCTCGCGCAGTCCATTGTGGAGGTTCCGCTGGCGCTGGAGAACATCGCCGCGCTGCTGGAATGGCCGGACGCGGAGCTGTCCGAGGAGCAGTTCCTCACCGAGCTCACCGAGCGCACCGGGTGCGGCCTGATCATCGACGTCGCGAACCTCTACGCCAACGCGCGCAACATCGGCACCGATCCGGTGGCGTTCCTCGACGGCATCCCGTGGGAGCGGCTGGCCTACGTGCACATGGCGGGCGGCGTCGAACGCGACGGTGTCTACCACGACACGCACGCGCATCCCGTGCTGCCGGAGGTGCTCGACCTGCTCGCCGAGCTGTGCCGCCGCACCGACCCGCCCGGCGTCCTGCTGGAACGCGACGACGACTACCCCACCGACAGCGAACTCGCCGCCGAACTGGCCGCGCTGCGCGGGGTGCTGACGTCGTGAACACCGATCCCCGCGAGCGACTGGCCGCGCGGCAGGCGGAGCTGCTGCGGGCGCTGCTCGCGGGTGGCGACGCGCCGGAGGGTTTCGACCCGAAGCGGCTGCGCGTCGAGTCGGATGTCTTGCTGCGCAAGCGAAGCAGGCTCATCGCGTTCCTGCGCCCGGACCTCGCCGAAGCCCTCGGGTCCCGGTTCTTCGGGCTGTTCCTCGCCTATTCCACCGAGAATCCCAAATCCGCCGACACCAGGACCCGCGCGTACGCCGACGAGTTCGGCGAATGGCTCATCGCCCGTGGTGAACTGCCCAAGCCGAAGCGCCGCTGGCTACCACGTCGGGGTACCACTGCCCGGTAGCGGCGCGGCGTCCGTCCACTGTGGAGGGGCGCCGGGCAGCACCCCCGCCATCTTGACCCTGGTGAGCCTGCCGAAGTCGCTGTCGACATCTTCGAGCAAGTCGTCGAAGGACACCTCGGCGCCCTTGGTTTCCTTACGTCCCAGGGAATCCAGCCAGCGGCCGGTACCAGCCAGGGAAAGCCGGACGTGCCAGGTGCCGCCGTCGGTGACCGTGCGCCGCAGCGCCGTCATGATCCCGGCCGCGGTGAGCCAGCCGGTGGCGTGGTCGAGCGCCTGCACCGGCAGCGGCCTCGGCTCGTCGGCATCCGCGACCTGGGCGCCCTCGTGCGCGATCCCCGAGGCCATCTGGACAAGGCTGTCGAAACCGCGACGCCGCGCCCACGGCCCTTCCCAGCCGTAGGCGGACAGATCGGCCACGACAAGACCGGGCCGCAGCTCCGCCATGTCCTCGGGCGCGAAACCCTTGCGTGCCAGCGATTCCGGCCGGAAGGACTGGAGGACGACGTCGGCGCGGCTGATCAGCTTCCGCAGTTTCGCGCGGCCGCCCTCGGTGTCGAGCGCGACGAACGCCGAGCGCTTGCCCATCCCGGTGTCCATCGTCAGCGGCTCGATCCTCGGCAGGTGTGCGGCGCCGATGTGCAGCACGTTCGCGCCGTGCGCGGCCAGCACGCGGCCCGCGACCGGACCGGCGATGACGTGGGTCAGCTCCAGCACCCGGACCCCACCCAGCGGCCGGTCCGAGTCGAACAGCCTACGCGGCGGTGCTTCGCCGAGCGGCGTCAGATCCACCACGGGCAGCGCCGCGACGGCCTGGCCCTGCGGATGCGCCAGCCAGTCCTCGCGCGAGCGCAGCTGTGCGGCGGCCCCGCCGGCGGTGACCACGGCGGACTCGACCTCGTACGCGGTCTTCGCGGCGACAGTCTTCGCCACGGCTTCGCGGGTCGCGGGCACGCCGAGGCCCCAGCACACGGCCGATTCGTGACGCCGGTTGTTGGCGTGCAGCTTGACCCAGCCGTCGGCGGCGCGGTAGTCCCCGGCGATCGGGCCCCAGATGTTCCCCGGCGATCCGCCGTCGAGCCGCAGCAGCCGTTCGCTGTGGAAGGCGGCGGCCGCGTGCCGGGTGTCGATACCGGCGACGCCGGGCTCGATTCCGCGCAGCCGCAGCATTTCCGCGGCGGAAAGGGTCGCGGCGGCGATGCTCGACGTCGCTGCCGCCTCGACCCGGAACGGGCCGGGCAGCACGTCCTCGCCGCCGGTCAGCTCGGCGGCGCCGGGCGCGAGGGTGTCCCCGGTGAGCGTGTGCCAGAGCCCGGCCAGCGCGTCCCGCACGGCGGTTACGGGAGTGCCGCGACGAGCTCGTCGGGCGGCACGCGGGTCCCGGTGTAGAACGGGATCTCCTCGCGCACGTGCAGCCGGGCCTCGGTGCCGCGCAGGTGCCGCATCAGGTCGACGATGCGGTGCAGCTCGTCGGCCTCGAACGCCAGGATCCACTCGTAGTCGCCGAGCGCGAACGAGGCGACGGTGTTGGCGCGCACGTCCGGGTAGTCGCGGGCTTCCTTGCCGTGGTCGGCGAGCATCTTGCGGCGCTCGTCGTCGGGCAGCAGGTACCACTCGTAGGACCGCACGAACGGGTACACGCAGATGTACTTGCGGGCCTCCTCGCCGGCGAGGAACGCCGGGATGTGGCTCTTGTTGAACTCGGCGGGCCGGTGCAGCGCGGTCTGGCTCCAGACCGGCGCCGACGCGCGGCCGAGCGGGGTGCGGCGGAACCCGGCGTAGGCGGCCTGGACCTGCTCGATCTCCTCGGCGTGCCACCAGATCATGTAGTCGGCGTCGGCACGCAGCGCGGACAGGTCGTACACCCCGCGCACCACGACACCCTTGCCCGCCAGCGCGTCCAGGTACTCGGTGGTCTCCCGCGCCGCGGCACCGCGATCCTCGCCGAGCCGCCCGGGCTCGACCCGGAAGACCGACCAGGTCGTGTAGCGGATGGTGTCGTTCAGCTCGTTGTAGTTCAGCCGCGCCATGCTTCCATCTTGGCACCTGTCGCCCCTGGCCGTCCGCCCAGGTACACGTGATCTCCGTCCACGCACGCGAGATCTCCGTCCGCGCACGCGAGATCACCGTCTAGGTACGCGAGATCGCCGAAAGGTGCTCCGCGACGCGCTTCGCCGCGGCGTCCGCGGTAGCCACGCACGCAGGGAGGCCGACGCCGTGCAGCGTCGCCCCGGCGACCGCGAGCCCCGGCACGTCCGCCACCGCCCGTTCGATGCGCTCGACCCGGTCCAGATGCCCGGCCCCGTACTGCGGAAGCCCGCCGCCCCAGCGCGTCACGAGTGTGTCGATCGGCGAAGCCGTGACGCCGGAAAGGCGCGCGAGATCCTCACGCACGACACGCACCAGCTCGTCGTCGTCCGCGTGCAGCGCGCCCGGCTCGCCGAACCGGCCGACCGAACCCCGCACGAGCACCGGACCACCCTCAGGAGCGAGGTGGGCCCATTTCCGGCTGGAGAAGGTGAACGCCTTGACCGCGTACGGAACGCCCGAAGTGTCCCGCTCCCCCGCGCCGATCAGCACCCCCGACGCCTCGGGCAGCACGGTCCCGGGCGGCAACGCCAGCGCCACCACGGCCATCGACGCCAGCTCGACCTCGCCGAACGCCGTCGCCGCGGCCGGGACGACGTCCGCCAGCAACCGCCGCGCGGACGGCGCGGGGACCGCGAGCACCACCGCGTCGACGTCGACCGGGGTGTCCGAAGGCGCGTGCACGGCGGCCGCGGCCCCGAGTTCGAGCCGCCATCCCGTCGCGGTCCGGCTCAGTGCGCGGACCGGCGCGCCGGTCCGGATCCCGGCGCCGGACAGCTCGGCGAGCCGGTCGAGCAGCGTGCCCAGACCGCCGACGAGGGTGCCGAACACCGGCGCCGTCCCCGGCGTCCTGGGCAGCAGCGTCGCGGCGGCCGCGGTCAGCGAACCCGCGCCGGAGGCGACCGCCGAGGCCAGCCCCGGCATGGTCGCGCGCAGGCCCAGCCCGTCGGCTCCCCCGGCGTAGACGCCGCCCAGCAACGGATCCACGAGCCGGTCCACGAGTTCGTCGCCGAACCGCTCGCGCAGCAACGGCCCCAGCGGCACATCGGCCCCTGGCAAGGACACCGGCGGCAACGTCGTTTCGGCCTCGACGGCGCGCCGTCCCTCGGGCGAAAGCACGTCCGCGACGGCGTCCGCGGAGGCCGGGACGCCCATGACCGTGCCGGGCGGCAGGCCGAGAACCGCTCCCCCGGCGTGGATCTTCGCCCGCGCCTTCGTCGGATGCGTGATCAGCTCGCCGAGCCCGATCTCGCGCGCCAAAGCGGTCATCTCGGGACGCCGCGCCAGGAACGCCTCGGCACCGACGTCGTAACGCTGTCCGGCCACTTCGGCCGTGCGCAGCTTCCCGCCGGGCACCGGAGAAGTCTCGAACACCGTGATCGCGGCGGCCTCGCCGAGCAGGGTCCGCAGCCGGTACGCGGCGGTCAGCCCGGAGATGCCCCCGCCGACGACGGCAACCCGCTTCACGGCCGCAGCTCGTGCACCAGCCCGACGACGCGGGTCAGCACGTCCGGGTCGACGCCGGGCAGCACGCCGTGCCCGAGGTTGAAGATGTGCCCCGCGGCCGCGCGGCCCTCCTCGACGATCCGGCGGACTTCGGCCTCCAGCACCGGCCACGGCGCGTAGAGCAGCGCCGGGTCGAGGTTGCCCTGCACGACCGGCGCGGCCGAGCCGGTCGCGGACAACCGCCGGGCGGCCTCGTCCAAGGGGACCCGCCAGTCGACGCCGACGACGTCCGCGCCCGCGTCGCGCATCGCCACCAGCAGCTCTCCGGTGCCGACGCCGAAGTGGATGCGCGGCACGCCGTACTCGGCGACCCCGGCCAGGACCCTGGCCGAATGCGGCAGGACGAACTCGCGGTAGTCCCGCTCCGACAGCGCGCCCGCCCACGAGTCGAACAGCTGGATGGCGTCGACCCCGGCGTCGAGCTGCGCGCGCAGGAAGGTGAGCGCGAAGTCGGCGAGACGCCCGGCGAGCTCGTGCCACAGCGCGGGGTCGGCGTGCATGAGCGCCTTGGTGTGCTCGTGGTTGCGGCTCGGCCCGCCCTCGATGAGATAGCTGGCCAGCGTGAACGGCGCGCCGGCGAAGCCGATCAGCGGCGTCTCTCCGAGCCGCTCCACCAGCAGCCGCACGCCGTCGGCCACCTTCGCGACCTGCCCGGTCTCGAGAACCGGCAGCGCCCGCACCGCGGCGAGGTCGCGGACCGGTTCCGCCACGACCGGGCCGGTGCCGGGCACGATGTCGATGTCCACCCCGGCCGCCTTGAGCGGCACGACGATGTCGCTGAACAGGATCGCGCCGTCGACGCCGTGGCGGCGCACCGGCTGCAGCGTGATCTCGGCGAGCATCTCGGGGTCGAAGCAGGCGTCGAGCATCGGCACGCCTTCGCGCAGCGCGCGGTACTCGGGCAGCGACCGTCCGGCCTGGCGCATGAACCAGACCGGGGTGTGCGCCGGGCGCTCGCCCCTGGCGGCGGCCAGCAGCGGCGCCCCGGGCAGGGCACGCCGGGCGGCCGTGGACAGGGACGGCTGGGAAGACAGCGAGGAAGACATCGTCTTCATCGTGCCACGCCCCGGCTCGGGCCCGTTCTTCGGCGCGCCTGCCCCCGCAACCGGGCGTGTCCGCCCTAGAGTCGAAGCGTGACCGCGATGACGCCAGTGCCCGAACTCTTCCGCGAAGCCGTCGCGGCGCTGCAGTCCGTCCGGCCGCGCCCCGAGGTGACGCTGGAGACGATGCGTGCTCCCCAGCGCCTCGCCCCGTGGTCGTACGCGCTGAGCTGCGAGGTCTCCGGTCCCGCCGACGTGCTCGCCTCCGGGCGGCTCGTCCTGCTGCACGATCCGGACGGGCAGGAGGGCTGGGACGGCGTCCTGCGGATGGTGATGTACGTCCGCGCCGAGCTGGACCGCGAACTGGCCACCGACCCGTTCCTGCCCGCCGTCGGCTGGTCGTGGCTGACCGACGCGCTGGAGGCGTCCGGCGCGAGCTGGCGGGCGCTGGGCGGCACGGTCACCGAGACCTCCTCCGCGCGCTTCGGCGACATCTCCGGCCCTGCCAGGACCGACGACCTCGAACTCCGGGCGTCCTGGACGCCGGTCGACGCCGCGCTCCGCCCGCACGGGAACGCCTTCTGCCAGGTGATGGCGAGCGTCGTCGGGCTGCCGCCGGTCGGCGTCACGCTGTTCGGGCAGCGGCAGAGTTCCTGATCGCCTCCCGGAAGCCCCGCCCCAGGCCCTGAGTGCGCCGCTGCGCGCCTTGGTGGTCCAGACAAGTGTGGGGACACCCCCGCGCGCGCCCCGGCGCGGCTGAGGACTTTTCACGTCCACTCGCGGGTAGCCGGCTAGCACGTCCGGACGACCACGTTCGTGATACCTGGACCATCACGCAGTGCGACAAGATCAACACGGGCTCAACGGCCGACCCGACGGAAGTCGGATGCCGTTCACGAGGGGCGGGACGTTCCGGAACGCCCGGTATCGTCGCTCTCCGCTACCGCCGGGCGGCGATCGGAAAGTTGATCATGCCCCGGCGGGGGCCCGATTTCATCCCTCCGACGCCCCGCGGCGGCCCACCGCCGCGACCAGCACCGGCAGGTGCACGACCCATCTGCACAGCCACTTTGAAGCCGGTAACAAGAGTGCATCGTGTTCGCTGGGCGATCCGTTAGCCACCGGCTGTGTACTAGCCCGATCGTGTTACAACGAACCCCCTGAGTGACGAGTCGTTTCAGATAGATACCCATTCGATCCCCCCGCGGAAGCCTCCGGGCGGCTACAGTGCCTTTCGACGACACCACTTTCGGTCTAAAGCTGGCGCGGCTGAACGGCCGAAGGTCCCGGTGCCGGTCGGGGGGCACGACCGACTCCAGGGAGGTAGTGACGTGGCTACCGTCGGCTTATCTCAGGCCGTTCGATCCACGCCAGCCGGTGCCTTGCCGGCGAGCATGGTTCCGCACCCGCGGGAAGAGCTCTTTTCCGTATTGGTGGTCGACGACCACCCGCTGTTGAGGGAGGCAATCGCAGCACGACTCGCACAGATGGGTGCGGGCACCGTTCACGAGGCCGCGACGGTGGCCGAGGCAAGGGCGCGAGCCACGGCCACCGGGCCGTGTGACCTGGCGATCCTCGATCTCGGACTGCCGGACGGCAGCGGCATCGAGCTGGTTACGGAACTCCGTAGCCATGGCTGGCCTCGTGTCGTGGTGCTCGCGTCCTCCGACGATCCCTACGCCGTCAGATCGGCCTTCCAGGCCGGTGCGCAGGCGTACCTGCTGAAGTCCGCGTCGCCGGTGGTCGTCACCGACGGCGTGCGCAGGGTCCTCGAGGGCGGCGTCTACGCCGACCCGAGCGTGGCTCCGGTGCTGGCCACCGGAACCCGGGTCGCGGGCACCGACAACACCCCGCGCGAGCTGTCCGCTCGCGAGGTCGAGGTGTTGCAGCTCGTGGCGGACGGGCAGTCGAACAAGGAGATCGGCGAGGAACTGTCCCTCTCCGCGCTCACCGTCAAGTCGCATCTGTCCCGGATCGGGCGCAAGCTCGGCACCGGCGACCGGGCGCAGATGGTGGCGCTGGCGATGCGGGCAGGCGTGATCCGATAGCGAAAGGCGAACACCCCTGCGGGGCGGGCGGACCAGGCGCGGTGTGCCCGTCCCGTAGGGTCCTTACCCATGGGAAATGAACAGGCCGACAGGACCGGACTCGACGTGACGACCGAACCTGCCGGGCCTGTACTTCTTCGCGAGCCCGCCGAGGGCACTCCCCCGGTGATCGCGGACGCCACCGCGCTCGCCGAGGCGTGCGCGCGGCTCGCCGCGGGCAGCGGCACGATCGCCGTCGACACCGAACGCGCGTCCGGTTACCGGTACTGGCCCAAGGCGTACCTCGTCCAGATCCGCCGCGAGGGCGCCGGCACGATGCTCGTCGACCCGATCGCCGTGGCCGACGACCTGGCCCCGCTGCGGGCCGTCCTCAACGACGCCGAGTGGGTGCTGCACGCCGCGTCGCAGGATCTCCCCTGCCTCGCCGAGCTGGACCTGCGGCCCGCGGCGCTGTTCGACACCGAGCTGGCCGGGCGGCTGGCCGGGTACGAGCGGGTCGCGCTCGGCACGCTGGTCGAGCTGCTGCTCGGGTACCAGCTGGAGAAGGGGCACAGCGCCGCCGACTGGTCGAAGCGGCCGCTGCCGGTCGACTGGCTCAACTACGCCGCGCTCGACGTCGAGCTGCTGATCCCGTTGCGCGAGAAGCTCGAAGCCGAGCTGGACGCGCAGGGCAAGCTGGAATGGGCCCGCCAGGAGTTCGAGACGGTCCGCACCGCCCCGCCGCCGGCACCGCGGGCCGAGCCGTGGCGCCGGACGTCGGGCGTGCACAAGATCCGCAGCCCGCGCGGCCTCGCCGCGGTGCGCGAACTGTGGCAGGCCCGGGACGAACTGGCCCGCAAACGCGACCGCGCGCCGAGCCGCATCCTGCCGGACAGCGCGATCATCAACGCCGTCACCGCCGACCCGAAGACCGTCGAGGAACTGCAGGCGCTGCCCGTGTTCGGCGGCCGCGTGCAGCGCCGCTACAGCGCGAACTGGCTGCGGCACCTCCAGGCCGCGCGGGCGCTGCCGGCGAGTTCGCTGCCCGCCCCGGCCCAGCCCACCGACGGTCCGCCGCCGGTGAACCGCTGGGCCGACAAGGACCCCGACGCGGCCGCGCGCCTCGCCGCCGCCCGCGCTTCGCTGGCCTCGATCGCCGAACACCACCGGCTGCCGGTGGAGAACCTGCTGCTGCCGGACCTCGTCCGCCGCACCTGCTGGCGCCCGCCCGCCGATCTCTCCTCCGATGCCATCGCAGCGGCGCTCGCCGCCGGCGGTGCCCGGCCGTGGCAGATCGAGCTGACGCTGCCCGCCCTCACCAAAGCCCTCCACACCACCGCCTCCTGACCCCCGCCGTGCCCCCGGTGCCCCCGGCCGGTTGACATACCGGATCCGCATGTCACACAGGCATGTCTCAAACTCGCCGTCGGGACGTTGTCGGCTCCGGTATCCGAGGGACGCCCCAGGTGCACTGGACGCACCGAGGGGCCCCCACGTCGCACCCACCTGGACCCCCACTCGCCCGCATGCACTGAAAGCGTCCTTCATCGCGTCCAGCGCACTGAAAGCGTCCTTCAGCGCGTCCCCGTGCGCGAGAACGCGAGGATCAGGAGCGGGTCAGCAGGGCGCGGGCGGCGGCGCGCAGGGTGGCGTCCGGCGCCGGGAGACCGGCGACGCGCAGCACGCCGTCGGCGCCTTCGACCGCGTGTGCTTCGACGTCCAGAACCGGGTCGTCCCGGCGGACGATCGCGATGCTCTCCACCAGGCCGAAAACGAGGTTCGACCGGACGGCGACGTCGCTGCCGCTGCCGGACGGCGCACCGGACTCGGCGACGAGGTCCCGGTACACGGCCTTGAGCTGCTCACGTTCGGCACGGAACGGCGCGAGGTTCGGCGAGGCGATCTCGGGCAGCAGGTAGAGCGCGCCCAGGTTGTACCGCGCGCCGCCCAGCAGGCGGATGTCGGCGTAGGCCAGCGCCCACAGGCGCACCGCGGCGGGCGCGTCCCCGCCGGACAGGCCACCGGCGACCTCCAGCGACGGCCGCACCGTCGCGGCCAGCAGCGCCGCGAGAATGTCCTCTTTGGACGGAAAATGGTAGTACAGCGAGGCCTGGCGCAGTCCGGCCCGTTCGGCGATGGCGCGGGTGGTGGTCGCCGCGTACCCGGCGCCGGTGAACAACTCGCCCGCCGCCTCGAGGACCGCTTCCCTGGCGTTCTGGCTACTCGCCGCCGCCCCGCTCGCCCTCGGCCTGCCGACCCCGGTCACGTTCTTCCCCACCCGTCGATCTTGCCAGGCGCCGCCGTCCCCGCCAGGCTGTCCGAGGCATGTTACGGCGCCGCCCCGGAATCCGTAACGCGGCCCACTCACGTGTAACCCGGCACTAATGCCGGCGAGACCGGCCAGTAGTGCGATCGGCCTAATTTCGGTCGGTCGACCGAAAAATGTCCGAAAGATTCGGGAGCCCCGATGTCCCCACCGACCGCCGAGGACGCCCGCACCGACGAACTCGCCGAATTCGGCTACCGGCAAGAACTTCGCCGGTCCCTCGGCGGGTTCTCCGCGTTCGCCGCCGGCTTTTCGTTCGTCTCGATCCTCACCACCGTCTTCCAGCTCTTCGGCCTCGGCTACTCCTTCGGCGGGCCGCTGTTCTTCTGGACGTGGCCGGTGGTGCTCGGCGGGCAATTGCTCGTCGCGCTCGTCTTCGCCGAACTCGCCGCGCGGTTCCCGCTGGCCGGCTCCGTGTACCAGTGGGCAAGACGTCTGACACGGGGGTTCGCGGGCTGGCTCGCGGGCTGGATGATGCTGCTCGGCTGCGTCGTCGCGCTGGCGGGCGCGGCCATCGCGCTCCAGATCGTGCTGCCGTCGGTGTGGAGCGGCTTCCAGTTCGCCGGCGGCGATTCCTCGGTCACCTCGCCGACCGGCGCGGCCAACGCCGTCCTGCTCGGCTCGCTGCTGATCCTGTTCACCACCGCGGTCAACGCGGCGGGGGTGCGGGTCATGGCCCGGATCAACGACATCGGCGTCGCGGCGGAACTGATCGGCGTCGTGGTCCTCGTCGCCGGGCTGGCGACCTTCGCCGTGCGCGGCCCGCAGGTCGTGCTCCACAGCGTCCCGGTGGACGAGACGTCGTCCGCGCCGGGAATCGCCGGGGTGCTCGCCTCGGCACTCGCGGCCGCCTACGTGCTCTACGGGTTCGACACCGCCGCGTCGGTGGCCGAGGAAACCCGCGACGCCCGGCGTAAAGCGCCTCGCGCGGTCCTGCGCGCGTTGCTCGTCGCCGGGGTGGGCGGGCTCGCGGTCGTGCTGACCGCGCTCATGGCGGCCCCGAGCCTCACCGACGGGCAGCTCGCCGGACGCGGCCTGCCGTACGTCATCACGGCCGTCTTCGGCGACACGCTCGGCAGGGTGTTCCTCGCCGACGTCGCCATCGCGGTGGTGGTCTGCACCCTCACCATCCAGACCGGCACGGTCCGGCTGATCTACGCGATGGCTCGCGACGGCGCACTGCCCGGCGCCGCCCGGCTCGCCGGCGTCAACCCCCGCACCGGGACGCCGATCGCCCCGGCGATCCTCTCCGGCGCGCTCGCGATCGGCCTGCTGCTGCTCAACGTCGGCAACCCGACGGTGTTCAGCACGATCACCGGCACCTCGGTGGTCGTGGTCTACCTCGCCTATCTGCTCGTCACCGCGCCGCTGCTCATCGCCCGGCTGCGCGGCCGCTTCGCGGGCGAGCCCGGCCGGTTTTCCTTGGGCCGCTGGGCGATCCCGGTCAACGTCGCCGCCGTCGCGTACGGCGTCGCGATGATCGTGAACATCGCCTGGCCCCGCCCGCGCGTGTACGACACCGACGGCACGGGCTCGCTCGGGATGCTGCTGTTCCCGATCGAATTCACCGGCGCGGCACTGGTGCTCGGCCTGCTCTGCTGGGCCCGGCTGCGCCGCCGCGCCGCGCCCGTCGCCGAACCCGCCCTGTAACCCCTACCGAGAAGGAGGACACCGATGAGTACCACCGCCACCACCTATGGCGCGCGGGACCACGCCCGCGCACAAGCGGGCACGGTCGTCGACACCATGCCCATCATCCCGGCGCACACCGCCGAGCCGCCCGCCGGCGTCGCGGCCACCAACCTCACCTGGGCGGAGACCGTGGCCGGTGGCGGCTACACGCACAGGGTGCTGGCCCGCGGCACCCGGCTGCGGCTGACCGACCCCACCGGCGACGCCTGCGCGCATCTGCTGCTGTTCAACGCCGACGCGCCGTGGGAGCGGCTGAACGTGGCGGACACGGTGAAGGTGCAGTGGAACGCCTATCTCGGCGAGTCGGTGGCGTTGCTGTCGGACCAGGCCCGCGTGCTCGCCACCCTCGTCGCCGACAGCGGCGGCAGGCACGACGCGCTGTGCGGAACGTCCACTGTGGATGGTAATGCCGAGCGCTACGGCGACGGCAGCCCGCAGGGCCCCTCCCCCGCCGGACTGGCGCTGTTCACCCTGGCGGCGGCGAAACACGGGCTCACCCCGCGCGATCTGCCGCCGAGCCTCTCGTTCTTCCAGGGCGTCCGCGTCGGCGGCGCGGGCGAGCTGGAGTTCACCGGCTCCGCCGGGGCGGGGCACACCGTCGAACTGCGGACCGAGCTCCCGGTCGTCGTGCTGATCGCCAATGTCCCGCATCCGCTGGATCCGCGGGAATACACGAGCGGCCCGCTGCAGATACTGGCCTGGCGCGACCGTCCCTCCACACCGGACAGTCCGGAGTGGACACACACGCCGGAGGCGCAGCGCGCGTTCGAGAACACCGCCGACTACCTCACCGCACGGGGGCTGTGATGACCACCGCGACGACCACCGTCCTCGACACCGAAGTCCTGGCGCGCGCCCCGTTCTCCACGGTACTCCGCGAAGGACAGGAGCTGGCGATCATCGACACCGGCGGCAACCAGGCCGTCGACTTCCTGTGCTACGACGCGGCCGACACGGCCAAACGCTACAGCGCGGCGGCGACGATCACCGCGCAGCGCAACATCTTCCTCACCACCG
This sequence comes from Amycolatopsis sp. NPDC059027, assembly GCF_042739735.1. Taxonomy (NCBI): domain Bacteria; kingdom Bacillati; phylum Actinomycetota; class Actinomycetes; order Pseudonocardiales; family Pseudonocardiaceae; genus Amycolatopsis; species Amycolatopsis sp. NPDC059027. The sequence continues at coordinate 116,389 of NZ_JBHYIK010000007.1, forward strand.
GCAGCGTCCTGCGCACCGGCGAGGGCGCGCCGCTGCTGACCGTCGTGGCCGACACCTGCGGGCGGCACGACACCCTCGGCGGCGCCTGCAGCAAGGAGTCCAACAGCCTCCGCTACGGCCAGCACACCCGGTTCCAGCACGCGTGCGTGGAGAACTTCCTCATCGAGGGCGCCAAATGGGGGCTGGGCAAACGGGATCTGGTGAGCAACGTCAACTGGTACATGAACGTGCCGGTCGAGCCCGACGGCACGCTCGGCATCGTGGACGGCATCTCCGCGCCCGGACTGGAGGTCCGGCTGCGCGCGGAGACCGGCGTGCTGGTGCTGATCTCGAACTGCCCGCAGATCAACAACCCGTGCAACGGCTTCGATCCGACCCCGATCCGGATTCTCGTCACCGAACCGGGGGGCGAGGCGTGAAGCTGCTGGTCGCCAACCGCGGCGAGATCGCCGTCCGCGTCCTGCGCAGCGCACGCGAGCTGGACCTGCCGACCGTGGCCGTGTACTCCGACGCCGACCGGACCGCGCCCCACGTCCGGCTGGCAGACGAAGCGGTGCGGCTCGGCCCGGCCCCGGCCGCCGAGAGCTATCTGAGAGCGGACGCGATCCTCGACGCGGCGGGCGCCACCGGGGCGGACGCCATCCACCCCGGCTACGGCTTCCTGTCCGAGGACGCCGCGTTCGCCCACGCCGTCGAGGCCGCCGGAATAACGTTCGCCGGGCCCACTCCCGGACAGCTGGAGGTGTTCGGCGGCAAGCACACCGCCCGCGAGGCGGCGGTCGCCGCCGGGGTGCCGCTGCTGCCGGGCACCGGCCTGCTCGCGAGCCTCGACGACGCGCTGGCCGCGGCGGACCGGATCGGCTACCCGGTGATGCTCAAGGCGACCGGCGGGGGCGGCGGCATCGGCATGCGGGCCTGCGCCACGGCCGGGGAACTGGCCGAGGCGTGGGAATCCGTGCGCGCGGTCGCGGCGAAGAGCTTCACCGGTTCCGGCGTGTTCCTCGAACGGCTCGTCCGGCACGCGCGGCATGTCGAGGTCCAGGTGTTCGGTGACGGCGATGGCGACGTCCTCGCGCTGGGGACCCGGGATTGTTCGCTGCAGCGGCGCAACCAGAAGGTCGTCGAGGAATGCCCGGCGCCCGGGATCCCCGATGCGGTCGAGGCCCGGCTGATCGAGTCGGCGGTCGCGCTGTGCGGTTCGGTGCGGTACCGCTCGGCGGGGACGGTCGAGTTCGTCTACGACCCCGAGCGCGAGGAGGCCGCGTTCCTCGAAGTCAACACGCGGCTGCAGGTCGAGCACCCGGTGACCGAGGCCGTGTACGGCGTCGACCTCGTGGCCTGGATGCTGCGGCTCGCCCAGGGCGACCGCGGAATGTTCGACGACGCACCGGAACCACGCGGGCACGCTGTCGAGGCCCGCGTGTACGCCGAGGATCCGAGCGCGGGACATCGCCCGAGCGCCGGGCTGGTCACCGGTGTCTCACTGCCGCGGGAGTCCCGTGTGGACACCTGGATCGAGGCGGGCTCGATCGTCACCACGCACTACGATCCCTTGCTCGCCAAGGTGATCTGTGCCGGTGAGGACCGCGCGACGGCGCTGGCGGCGCTACGGGACGCGCTGGCCACGACCCGGGTCGACGGCGTCCGCACCAACCTCGGCCAGCTCCGCTCCGCCGTGACGGACGCCCGGTTCCGCGAGGCCGCCCACGACACCGCGACGCTGGACGACGTCACCGACGACGAACCGCGGATCGAGGTCCGGCGCGGCGGCACGATGACCACCGTGCAGGAATGGCCGGGCCGCACCGGGTTCTGGCACGTCGGGGTGCCACCGAGCGGGCCGATGGACGACCGTTCGTTCCGGCTGGGCAACACCGCGCTCGGCAACCCCGAGGGTGCCGCCGGGATCGAGTGCACTGTGGACGGTGTGACCCTCCGCTTTTCGCGGGGCACCACGGTTTGCGTCACGGGCGCGCCCACCACGGTCACCCTCGACGGCGGCGGTATTCCCTTGTGGACGCCGGTCGTCGTCCCGGCGGGCGGCGAGCTCGACGTCGGCGCGTGCACGGCGGGGCTGCGCAGCTACGTCCTCGTGCGAGGCGGCGTCGACGTCCCCGCGTTCCTGGGCAGCGCGGCGACGTTCACGCTCGGGAAGTTCGGCGGGCACGGCGGGCGCACGCTCGCCGCGGGCGACGTCCTGTATCCCGGCCCCGCGCCCGCCGACGACGTCGCCGGGCCGGTCCCGGCGGCCGACCGGCCGGAATTCCCCGCCCAGTGGGAAATCGGGGCGGTGGAAGGACCGCACGCGGCACCGGAGTTCTTCATCCCCGAGGACGTCGAGACGTTCTACCGCACGGGCTGGCGGGTGCACTTCAACTCGGCGCGCACCGGCGTCCGGCTGATCGGGCCCCGGCCGTCCTGGGCCCGCGCGGACGGCGGCGAGGCCGGGCTGCACCCGTCCAACATCCACGACACGCCCTACGCGATCGGCGCCGTCGACTACACCGGCGACCTGCCGATCCTGCTCGGGCCGGACGGGCCCAGCCTCGGCGGGTTCGTCTGCCCCGCCACCGTCGCGACCGGCGAACGCTGGAAGCTCGGGCAGCTGCGGCCAGGGGACACCGTGCGGTTCGTGCCGATCACCACCGAGCACGCCGCCGAACTCCGCCGCGTACCCGCCACGGCACCCGCGCCGAGCCGCCCCGCGCTCGGCGACGGCGGCGTCCTCGGCCGTCTGTCCACAAGCGACGAAGAGCCGTCGGTGACCTACCGGCGCAGCGGGGACGACAATCTGCTGATCGAGTACGGCGAGATGACGCTGGATCTCGCGCTGCGGATGCGGGTGCACGCGCTGGCCGAGCGGCTGGCGGCCGAGGGAGTGCCCGGGATCGTCGACCTGACGCCGGGAATCCGGTCGCTGCAGGTGCACGTCGACCCGGACGCGCTGCCGGTGGCGAAGGCGCTCGGCCTGGTCCGCGAGCTGGAGCGGGAGCTGCCGCCGACCGCGGACCTGGTGGTGCCGAGCCGGTCGGTGCGGCTGCCGTTGTCCTGGGACGACCCGGCCACGCGGGAGGCCATCGAGCGGTACATGACCGGGGTGCGGGACGACGCGCCGTGGTGCCCGTGGAACATCGAGTTCATCCGCCGGGTCAACGGGCTGTCCACTGTGGACGACGTGTACCGGACGGTGTTCGACGCGGAATACCTGGTGCTCGGCCTCGGCGACGTCTACCTCGGTGCTCCGGTGGCGACCCCGCTGGACCCGCGGCACCGGCTGGTGACCACGAAGTACAACCCGGCGCGGACGTGGACCGCGGAGAACTCCGTCGGCATCGGCGGGTCCTACCTGTGCGTCTACGGGATGGAGGGGCCGGGCGGCTACCAGTTCGTCGGGCGCACCACGCAGGTGTGGAGCGGCTGGCACCAGCGCGGCTCGTTCGCGCCGGGATCGCCGTGGCTGCTGCGGTTCTTCGACCGCATCTCGTGGTATCCCGTGTCCGCCGGGGAACTTCTCGAACTGCGGGCGCACAACGCCGCCGGGCAACTGGAACTGGACATCACCGACGGCGAGTTCGCACTGGCGGACTACCAGCGCTTCCTCGCGGACAACGCGGCGAGCATCGCCGAGTTCCGCGCGAGGCAGTCGGCGGCGTTCGAGGCGGAACGGCGGGCGTGGGCGGCGGCGGGCGAGTTCGATCCGAAGCCCGAGCCGGAACCCACGACGCTCGCGCCGGTGCGGGTCCAGGCACCGCCGGGCGGGCACGTCGTCGAAGCACCCTTCGCCGCGACGGTCTGGCGCGTCGACGTCCGGCCCGGCGACCGGGTCGGCGGCGCGCAGTCGCTCGTGACGCTGGAGGCGATGAAGACCGAGGCCCGGATTCCCGCGCCGTCGGACGGAAAGGTGGTCGAGGTGCTGGTCTCCCCCGGCGATCAGGTGGTTCCCGGAACGCCGCTGGTGGTGCTGACGTGAGCGTCGTGGAGCGGGTCCGGGCCGCCTACGCGCGGATCGCCCAGGTGGACCGGCCGGAGATCTGGATCGACCTGCGTCCCGAGACCGAGGTGCTCGCGGACGCGGCGGCGCTCGAAGCCCGGCGCGACATGGGTGAGGCACTGCCGCTGTACGGGAAGCTGGCCGCGGTCAAGGGAAACATCGACGTCGCCGGGCTGCCGACCACCGCGGGCTGCCCGGCCTACGCCTACCGTCCCACCGAGGACGCGCCGGCGGTGGCCCGGTTACGCGCGGCGGGGGCACTGATCCTCGGCACCACCAACCTGGACCAGTTCGCGACCGGGCTCGTCGGCACCCGCAGCCCGTACGGCGCCGTCCGCAACGCCGTGGATCCGTCCCGGATTTCCGGCGGGTCGAGTGCGGGGTCGGCGGTCGCGGTCGCACTGGGCGTCGTCGATCTCGCGCTCGGCACCGACACCGCCGGATCGGGCCGGGTTCCCGCCGCGCTCAACGGGATCGTCGGGCTCAAGCCGACGCGCGGTCTGATCCCGGCGCGCGGGGTGGTGCCCGCGTGCCGGAGCATCGACTGCGTCAGCGTCTTCGCGAGGACGGTCGACGAGGCCACGCTCGCCCTCGGCTGCCTGGCCGGGCCGGACGCCGACGATCCGACGTCACGGACGGCTCCGCCCACCCGGCGCGTCCCGGGGCGCGCGCGGATCGGGATCCCGCGGCCCGGTCAGCTCGGCGAACTCCGCGCGGGCTGGGCGGACGCCTTCGCGCGGGCCGCGTCCGATTTCCCCGGTGCCGAACTGGTCACAGTGGACATCGAGCCGTTCCTCCAGGCTGCCCGGCTGTTGTACGAAGGCGCTTTCGTCGCCGAGCGGTACACGGCGGTCGGCGAATTCCTGGAGAGTCACCCGGGCGACGTCGACCCGACGGTGTTCTCGATCATCACCGGTGCGCGGGATCTGCCCGCGCACCGGGTGTTCGCGGACTTCGAAACCTTGGACCGGCTCCGGCTCCACACGGACGCGGTGTTGTCCACAGTGGACGCTCTGCTGCTGCCAACGACCACGGACCACCCGGCACTGGCCGAGGTGGCGGCGGATCCGGCCGGGGTGAACACGCGGCTCGGCCGGTTCACCAACTTCGCCAATCTGCTCGACCTGTCCTCGCTGGCGATCCCGGCGGGCGAGGTGGGCGGGCTGCCGTTCGGCGTGATGCTCGTCGGCCGCGCGTTCGACGATCCGCTCCTCGCCGACCTCGCCCGGAGCGTCCCGGCGCGAGCCAGGATCGTCGTGGTGGGCGCACATCTGCGAGGCCAGCCGCTGAACCACGAGCTGACGTCGCGGGGCGGCCGGTTCGTCTCGGCGGCCGCCACCACGCCGGAATACCGGCTGTACGCACTGGACACGACGCCGCCGAAACCCGGGCTCGTCCGGGTCGCCGACGGCGGCGCGGCGATCGCCGCCGAGGTGTGGGAACTTCCCGTGCGCGGGTTCGGCGAATTCGTCGGCGGCGTCCCGGCACCGTTGACGATCGGGAAAGTCCGGCTCGCGGACGGCGCGGTCGTCTCGGGATTCCTCTGCGAACCGGGCGCTTGCGACGGCGCCGCCGACATCACCGGACACGAAGGGTGGCTGTCCTACCGGAAAGCGCTCACCGGAACGTAACCGTTTCGCCGCCCAGCTGTGCGGTACGAGCCGTTCAGAGGTGATCCTCTGACTGCCGATAACCACAGGGAGAAAACAATTCCCCACCGGAACCCGGCGGGGTGGGCACGCCACCTCGCCGGGCAGCGGGGATGTCCCGTACGGCTTCGGAGGCGGCCCATGACCCCGGCGACCCCATCCCCGTCGACCACCCTCGTGCATTCGTACCTGTTCCTGCGCCGCGCGATCGGCGTCATCGGCCTCGCGCTGCCGGTGCTGCTCATCGTCGGCACACTCGCCGTCGACGGCGGCGGGCTGCTGAACTCGATCAGCGGCTACTACTACACGTCCACGCGGGACGTGTTCGTCGGCAGCATGTGCGCGATCGGCGTCTTCCTGCTGTCCTACCACGGTTACAGCCGCCTCGACGACGTCGCCGGCAACCTCGCCGCGATCGCCGCGATCGGGCTGGCGGTGTGCCCGACCACGCCCGCGCACGCGACGTCGACGGACCGGGTGCTGGGCGTCCTGCACCTCGTGTTCGCCTCGGTGTTCTTCCTGACGCTCGCGTTCTTCTGCCTGTTCCTGTTCACCAAATCGGACAAGGCGGACCCGACGCGGCGCAAGATCGACCGCAACCGCGTCTACGTCGCCGCGGGCGTGGTGATCCTGGCCTCACTGGCGCTCATCGTCGTCACCAGCCTGGTCCCCGTCGCCACCACACTGCATCCCGCGCTGTGGCTGGAGACGGCCGCGATCCTCGCGTTCGGCTTCGCATGGCTGACCAAGGGCGAGGCGATCCTGGCCGACGTGTCCCCCGCGGAAGAGGTCAGTCCCGCGGTCGCCTGAGCCGCCAGGAAGGGGCACGGCACCACCCGCGAGTGTGCCGTGTCCCACTCGACCGGGCCACTCCCCTGGTTACCCGTGGGTAACAAGGGCTATCGTGCGGGCAGGATTTCTCTGCCGACATCAGGAGCATTCGTGGCCGCACCAGCAACGCCGCTCGCGCCGAACGCGCGAGGCGTGCGCAACGTCGTGTTCGTCGAGGGGGTACGGACCCCGTTCGGCAAGGCGGGCGACAAGGGCATCTACGCCGGGACCCGTGCCGACGACCTCGTCGTCAACGCCATCCGGGAGCTGCTGCGGCGGCACCCCGAACTGCCGCCCGAGCGCGTCGACGAGGTGGCCATCGCCGCCACCACGCAGATCGGCGACCAGGGGCTGACCATCGGGCGCACCGCCGCGCTGCTGGCCGGGCTGCCCAAGTCCGTGCCCGGGTTCGCCATCGACCGCATGTGCGCCGGCGCGATGACCGCGGTCACCACGACCGCGTCCGGGATCGGGTTCGGCGCCTACGACATCGCCATCGCGGGCGGCGTCGAGCACATGGGCAGGCACCCGATGGGCGAGGGCGTCGACCCGAACCCGCGGATCATCGCCGACAAGCTTGTCGACCCGACCGCGCTCGTCATGGGCCAGACCGCGGAGAACCTGCACGACCGGTTCCCCGAGATCACCAAGCAGCGCACCGACGCGTTCGCCGCGCGCAGCCAGGAGAAGTACGCCGAAGCCGTCAAGACCGGCAAGATCGGCCCCGAGCTGGTGCCGGTCGCGACCCGGTCCGCCGAGCTGGGCTGGGGCCTGGCCACCGAGGACGAGCCGCCGCGGCCGGGCACCACGGTCGAGCAGCTCGCCGGGCTGAAGACGCCGTTCCGCCCGCACGGCCGGGTCACCGCGGGCAACGCCGCGGGCCTCAACGACGGTGCCACCGCGGCGATCCTCGCCGACGAGGACACCGCCCGCGAGCTGGGCCTGCCGGTCGGGATGCGGCTGGTCGGCTACTCCTTCGCCGGCGTCGAGCCGGAGGTGATGGGCATCGGGCCGGTGCCCGCCACCGAGAAGCTGTTCCAGCGCACCGGGCTGTCGATCGACGACATCGGGCTGTTCGAGATCAACGAGGCGTTCGCCGTGCAGGTGCTCGCCTTCCTCGACCACTTCGGCATCGCCGACGACGACCCGCGCGTCAACCAGTGGGGCGGCGCTATCGCGTGCGGGCACCCGCTCGCGTCGTCCGGCGTCCGGCTGATGACGCAGCTGTCGCGCCAGTTCGCCGAACGCCCCGACGTGCGCTACGGCATCACCACGATGTGCATCGGTATCGGCATGGGCGGCACCGTGATCTGGGAGAACCCGGCTTTCGAGGGGGCCAAGTAATGACTTTCACCGCTGAAGAAGCCAAGGCCGCCTTCCCCGACGAGGTCGTCACCGTCGCGAAGACCCGGCTGGTCAAGGTGCCCGGGCTGGACAAGCCGGTCGCACTGGTCACCTTGGACAACGGCCACGACCACACCCGGCCCAACACGTTCGGCCCGCAGGGTCTCGTGTCGCTGAACTCCGCGCTGGACGAGGCGTTCGCCGCCGAGCCGGCCGCGATCGCGGTCACCGGCAAGCCGTTCATCTTCGCCGTCGGCGCCGACCTTTCCGGGGTCGAGGCCGTGTCGGATCCGAAGCTCGCGCGGGAGATCGCGCAGACCGGGCACGACGTGTTCCGGCGGCTCACCGAGACCGAGATCCCGACGTTCGGGTTCGTCAACGGCGCGGTGATGGGCGGCGGGCTCGAACTCGCGCTGTCGTGCCACTACCGGACGCTGTCGGAGAACACCGCGGCCATCGCGTTCCCCGAGGTCTTCCTCGGCCTGTTCCCCGGCTGGGGTGGCACGCAGCTGCTGCCGAACCTGATCGGCCCGGACGCCGCGGTGACCGTGATCATCGAGAACGCCTTGGCGCAGAACAAGATGCTGAAGGTGCGGCAGGCGGCCGAGCTGGGCATCGTGGACGAGGTCTTCGGCTCCGCGGACTACCTGGAGCAGTCGCTGCTCTGGCTGTCCAAAGTGGTCCGTGGTGAGATCACCCCTGCCCGGCGCGAGATCGACCGCAGTTCCGGCTGGGACGCGGCCATCGCCCGCGCCAAGTCCATTGTGGACGGCCGGACGCACGGAGCGTCACCGGGCGCGACCAAGGCGGTCGAGCTGCTGGAGCTGGCGCGGGAGAACGATCTCGACCGGGGCTACGCGGCCGAGACGGACGGGCTCGCCGAACTGCTCATGAGCGACGTCCTGCGTGCCGGGCTGTACTCGTTCAACCTGGTCAACAAGCGGGCCAAGCGCCCGGCGGGCGCGCCGGACAAGTCGTTGGCGCGCAAGGTGAACAAGGTCGGCATCGTCGGTGCGGGCCTGATGGCCAGCCAGCTCGCGCTGCTGTTCGTGCGCCGGCTGAAGGTGCCGGTCGTGCTCACCGACGTCGACCAGGAGCGCGTCGACAAGGGCGTCGGCTACGTCCACGACGAGATCGACAAGCTCCTGGCCAAGAAGCGCGTCTCCCCCGACGGCGCCAACCGGCTCAAGGCGCTGGTGACCGGTTCGCTCGACAAGGCCGCCTTCTCCGACGCCGACTTCGTCATCGAGGCGGTGTTCGAGGAGCTGGGCGTCAAGCAGCAGGTGTTCGCCGAGCTGGAGCAGCACGTGTCCCCCGAGGCGATCCTCGCGACGAACACCTCGTCGCTGTCGATCACCGCGATGGCCTCGAAGCTCCAGCACCCCGAGCGCGTGGTCGGGTTCCACTTCTTCAACCCGGTCGCCGTGCTGCCGCTGCTGGAGATCGTGCGCGGCGAGCAGACCGACGACGCTTCGCTCGCGACGGCGTTCGCGGTCGGCAAGCAGCTCAAGAAGTCCAGCGTGCTGGTGAAGGACGCTTCGGCGTTCGTAGTCAACCGGCTGCTGCTGCGCTTCCTCGGCGAAGTGCTCGTCGCCGTCGACGAGGGCACGCCGTTCGAGGTCGCCGACTCGGCGCTGGAACCGCTCGGGCTGCCGATGACCCCGCTGACGCTCATGCAGCTCGTCGGCCCGGCCATCGCGCTGCACGTCGGCGAGACGCTGCACGAGGCGTTCCCGGACCGGTTCACCGTCAGCGAAAACCTGGCGAAGTTCGTGAAGGCGGGCAAGCGGGGCGTCTGGGTCTGGGACGACAAGGGCAACCAGTCCGCCGACCCCGAGGTCGTCGAGCTGTGGACGCAGGGCGACAAGCCGTCCACCGCGGAGCAGGTGCGTGAGCGTGCCCTCGGCGCGATCGCCGAAGAGATCCGGATCATGCTCGACGAGGGCGTGGTCGCGGAGGCGCAGGACATCGACCTGTGCCTGATCCTCGGCGCGGGCTGGCCGTTCTGGCTCGGCGGCATCACGCCGTACCTGGACCGCTCCGGCGTCTCCGAACGCGTCAACGGCAAGCCGTTCCTGGCGCCGGGCGTCGCTTCGGTGCCGGTGGCGTAAGTTCCGTCAAGGCCACCTTACGGGCGTCTCGTGCCCGCAAGGTGGCCTTGACGGCATTCCGGGGTCAGTACTCGCCGCTGGGCGGGCAGGACGGAGTCGCCGTCGCGGCGGGCATGCCGGGCGGCGGGTGAGCGGGATCGAGCACGACCACCTTCTTGGCCTCGGGATAACGCCTGCGTAGTTCGGCGGTCCACTCCTCCAGGTCCACGCCGCGCTGCGGAAGCAGGTTCAGCGACGCGGGCATCGCCGCCGGGTCCGAGTTCTCCACGAGATTCGGGTGGTCGGCGAAGATACGCTTGAAGCGTTCCCAGGCTTCGGCCCTGGTTTCGGTGAACACCCGGCGGGTTTTCGGATCACCGTGGAAACTGCCCGAAGCCCGGGTCATCATTTCGTCGGTGTCGAAATACATCGTCACCGAGGCCCCGCACACATTCCGTCCCGCCGCGGGCACCGGGTTCGTGTCCACCGGCAGCGCCTCGGGCTGGACGAGGCGCGCGACCAGCAACGCCAGGCCGACGCCCGCGGCCGCCGCCAGCACGAGTACCGGGATCAGGATCTTGATCAGGTTCGGCCACGACCCGGCCGGTCTGTCGCTCACGGGACGATCATCACACAACGGCGGCCGTGGGGCGCCGGGGGACCCCCCCGTCACACGCCCCCCGGAACGGCCCGCCCACACAGCCACCCCCGCCGGCGCGGGGGGGGGGGTGTTATTAAAAAAAAAAAGCCCCCCAG
>NZ_JBHYIK010000007.1:127059-155265 GCF_042739735.1 Amycolatopsis sp. NPDC059027
GCGCGCCCCCTCAGACCGCTGGTGCTGGGTTTTATTTATTTTGTTTTTGTTCGCCCCCGCCCGGGCTGTGTTGTCCCTCTCGCTAATAACAACCCCCCGGGGGGGCGGGGCCCCCCCGGGACACCGTCCGTTCACCGGCGCCCCTTAGCGTCCTGCCGACTCAGCACCCAGGGCAGGAGCGGGATGAACACCTCCGACAGATCCGGCGTGGACCGCCGTGGCTTCCTCAAGCGCGCGGGCCTCGCCGGTGCCGCGGCCGCCGGAGCGCCGATGATCGCGCCCGCGCAGGCGGACGCCGCTGACATCGATCTCGGTTTCGACATCGATGTCAGCCTCGACCGGCTTTTCGGCCGTGGCCGCTACCAATGGCTGGTCGGCGACCACCACACGCACAGCCAGTACTCCTACGACGCGATGTACACCATCGACCGGATCGCCGCCGGGGCTCGCGAACACGGCGCGAACTGGATCGTCTTCACCGATCACGGTCACGCCGAGCACGAAAAGTCCTCGGTCGAGCCGACCGGCCGGGACGTCGTCGCCGCGCAATGGAAATACCCGGATCTGCTGCTGTGGCAAGGAATGGAGTGGAACGTACCGGGCGCCGAGCACGCCACGGTGTTCTTCCGGGCGGGCAAGGACCAGGCCCCGTTGCTGCGGGAGTTCGAGCGGAACTTCGACTGGCGGCTGACCGGTTCGGAGGCCTCCGGCCCGGAGAACGAAGCACTGGCGCTCAAGGGCTTGCGGTGGCTCGCCGAGCAGGAACGCGCCCGCCGGATCCACGCCCCGGTCGTGCTGATCAACCACCCGCTGCGCAACGGCCGCGTCGCACCGCACGAACTGCGCAACTACCGCGACGCCGCGCCAGGCCTCGTGATCGGCATGGAGGGCGCGCCCGGCGCCCAGGCCGACGGCTTCCCCAAGCCGCAGGGCAACGGCGGCGCGCGCGGCGGCTACGCCAACAGTCCCGGCGCGAACTCGTGGCCGGGGTTCCCCGCGGAGGCGTACCGGACGTTCGGCGGCTGGGACTGGACGACGGCGAAGGTCGGCGGACTGTGGGATTCCCTGCTCGCCGAGGGAAAACCGTGGTGGATCACGACGAACTCCGATTCGCACTACAACCGGGGCGACACGCTGGTCCGCCCGCAGGTGCCGGACGGCTGGTACGACCGCACGGGCAAGTACCCGGATCCGGTCGACACCGGTGTCCCGCAGCTCGCCGCGCCGTACGCGGACTTCTACCCCGGCGAGTTCAGCCGCACCGTGGTCGGCGTGCGGCAGCGCGGCTTCGAGGGTGTGCTGGAAGGCCTGCGGGCGGGCCGGATCTGGCTCTGCCACGGCGGTTTGGCCCGGCAACTGGAGGTCGGCGTGTACGGCGGCGGGTGCGCGGAGACATTCGGCGGGCGGCTGCGGGTGCGCCGCGGGGAGAACGTCACGGTCGTGGTCTCCGCGGCGACGGCGAACCGGCCGAACGGCGGCGGCGAGATCCCGCGGCTCGCCCGGCTCGACGTCATCGCCGGTCCCGTCACCGGCCCGGCCACGGACCGCGAGACGATGACCGCGCCGGGCACCCGGGTCGTGCGCTCGTTCGAACCGCGCCGGGAAGCGGGGCATCGGGTGAGCTTCCGGCACACGTTCCGGAATGTGCGCGAACCGTTCTACGTCCGGGTGCGCGGCACCGACGGCAAGCGACACGTGCCCGGCGGCATCGAGCCCGCGATGGACGTCATCGGCGACGCCAACCCGTTCGAGGATCTCTGGCTCTACGGCAACCCGATCTTCGTCGACGTCCACTGAGGACAGTGCTGCCCGTTACACCTCGATCACCTCGACGAGGCGCTCCAAGCCGCCGAAATCCTTGGCGTCGCGGGTGAGCACGGGAATCCGGTGCGCGGCGGCGGTGGCCGCGATCTGCAGATCCATCCGGCGTGGCCGCGGATCGCGCCCCGACCGCCGCACGAGCGCCGCCATCGTGCCGTACTGTTTCGCCGCCGCGACACCGAACGGCAGCACCTCGAACTGGTCGAGCACCGCGTAGTACCGCTCGGTCCGGGCGGCCCTGGCGACCACGTCGTCGACGTCCAGCCCGTAGCCGAGTTCCGCGACCGTCACCGCGCTCACCGCGGGGACGGCCGCGGCCAGCTCGCCGAGGTCGAGCCGTTCGAGGTCGATCACGACGCAGGTGTCGAGTAGCACGCGCTCGGGCGGGTTCACCGGCGCGCCCATGGATCCTCCGGCTCGTCCGGGCCGAACGCCGCGTCGTCCGCGGCGCGCTCCCGCCGCCATGCGGCACTGTCCATCGGCGGCAGGTCACCGAAGGCCGCCTGCACCTCGGCCAGGGTGCGCCGGGCCCGCTCCTCGTGCTCGGCGCACAGCGGCAGCAGGTTGGCGACCGGCTTGCCGTTGCGGGTGACCGTGAAGCTCTCGCCCCGCTCGACGCGCCGCATGATCTCCGCGTTGTCGTTGCGCAGGTCGCGCTGGCTGATCGTGTGGGTCATGAGGCCACGGTAGCAGGTGCCGGGCAAGAATGCTACAAAGGTGCTACGGCGTGCTACGAGGGCGCGCCGCCAGCGTTGGCTGCGTTGGCTGCGTTGGCCGTATTGGCTGTGTTGGCTGTATTCACGGGGAGGTGCACGATGACGGAGAGACCACCGCCGACCACCGGTTCGGCCGCCACCACACCGCCGTGTGCCTGGACGGCGGCACGCACGATGGACAGGCCGAGGCCGGCGCCCGAGCGGGCGGTGCGGGCGACCCCGGCGCGCTCGAACGGTTCGAACAGCTCGGCCACCTTGGCCGGGTCGATCAGCCCGCCCGAGGAGCGCACCCGCAGCACCGACCACTGTGGACCGGCATGGGTACGCACCTCGAGCCAGCCGCCGTCGACGTTGTGCCGCACGGCGTTCTCCAGCAGGTTGCCCGCGATCCGTTCCAGCAGCGCGGGATCCCCGGTCACGGCGACCCCCGGCGTGCTGAAGTCGGTGCGGATGCCGCGCTGCGCGGCCTCGTTCCGCACCGCGCGCCAGGCCTGGTCGACGACCGTGGCGAGGTCGACGCGCTCGCGCACCACGAGCCCGGAACCGTCGGTCTTCGCGAGCAGCAGCAGCGAATTGACCAGCCGCCCCGCCCGTTCGGTGGCGTCGCGGACGACCTCGGCCATCCGGCGCAGCTCGGCCTCGTCGGCGTGCTCGTCGGCGAGCGTGACGTCGAGTTCGGTGCGGATCACCGATAGCGGGGTCCGCAGCTCGTGGCTGGCATTGGCCACGAAATGGCGCTGGGCGTCGAACGCGGCCTGCAGCCGGTCGAGCATGTCGTCGAAGGTCCCGGCCAGCTCGGCCAGTTCGTCCTTCGAGCGCACCTCGCCGATCCGCTCCCCCAGCGATTCCACCGAGAGCCGACGCGCGGTCGCGGTGATCTCGCGCAACGGCAGCAGCACTCGCGAAGTGAACGTCCAGGCGAGGATCGCGGCGGCCGCGACGACGAAGCAGAACGCCGCCGAACCGAAGACCAGCACCCGGATCCGCGCGTGCTCGCGAAGATGTTCGGCCAGCGTCGACGCGTCGACGTCCACTCCGTCGACACGCACGCTGGTACCGGGCGGCATCTGCGGCACGGTGCTCACCGCGTCGCGCACCAGCGTCCACGCCAGCCACAGCAGCAGCAGGCTGACGGCGGCGACCAGCACGGTCGCGAGCAGGGTGACCCTGGCCCGCAGGCTGCGCGCGCCCGGCAGGCTCAGTGCCCGCTTCACCCCGCGCCGGCCCCCTGGTCGGGCACGCGGTAGCCCGAACCGACCACGGTCTCGATGATCCCGGGCTCGCCCAGCTTCTTGCGCAGGGTCATCACGGTGACCCGCACGGTCGTGGTGAACGGGTCGGCGTTCTCGTCCCACACCCGTTCGAGCAGTTCCTCGCTGCTCACCACGGATCCGGCCGCGGACAGCAGCACCTCGAGCACGCCGAACTCCTTGCGGGTCAGCTCGATCGGGCCGCCCGCCCGGCGCACGGTGCGCCTGGCCGGGTCCAGTTCGACGTCGCCCGCGGTGAGCAGCGGCGGCGCGGCCGGCGTCGCGCGGCGGCCGAGCGCGCGGACCCGCGCGACGAGTTCGGGGAAGGCGAAGGGCTTGGCGAGGTAGTCGTCGGCGCCCAGCGACAGCCCGTCCACCCGGTCGGACACCGAGCCGCTCGCGGTCAGCATCAGCACCCGGGTCAGCTCACCGGACGTGACGATCTCGCGGCACAGGTCGTCCCCGGACATGCCGGGCAGATCCCGGTCGAGCAGGACCACGTCGTACCGGGTCACCGTCGCCTTCTCGTGCCCGTCGTCGCCGGTCAGCGCGACGTCCACGGCCATCCCCTCCCGCCGCAGGCCACGCGCGATCGCGTCGGCGAGGGGCTCCTCGTCTTCCACCACCAGAATTCTCACGGCGTCCACACTTCCACAGTTTCCTGAGAGTCACCTATACACGCGGTGACGGCCCACCGGCCTTTATGGACGGTTCAGCCTACCCAGCGCAGGGCGAACCACAGCCGCATCCGGACCTCCGGATCGGCGAGGTCCACGCCGAGCACACGTTCGATCTGGCCGATCCGGTGCCGGACGCTGTTGCGGTGCACGCCGAGCCCGGCCGCTGCACGGTCCCAGCCGCCGTGGCAGGCCAGCCAGGTGCGCAAGGTCACCACCAGTTCCCGGCCCTGTGCCCGGTCCAGCTCGGCCAGCGGAGCCAGCGCCCGCTCGGCGAATCCCCTGGCGGCACTCGGATCGAGCACCGCGTCGAAGTCGACCGGACCGTCCCCGGCGAGTACCGGACGGCCGAGCACCCGCGCCCGGTCGAGCAGCGTCTCGGCTTCGGCGACGGCGGCGGGCAACCGGTCGGCGGCGACCGCGGAGCCGCGGACGGCGAGCCAGCCGTGGTCGCGCAGTTCCTCCAGTTCGGCGAGCCCGGGGCCGTCGTCGACGATCGCCAGGAAGCGGGGGCCGGGCAGCACCCGCACGAGCGGGGTGTCGAGCCGCGCGCGGAGCCAGTCGTAACGCAGCGCGACCTCGTCCGGGCCGCGCCGGTGGGCGATCCCGGCGACCAGCCGCGGGCGTCCGGCCCCGGCGAGCGCGGTGGCGACGTCGTCCGGCGCCGCCCGGCCGAGCAGCAGCCCGGTGGCCGCGGCGCCCAGCGCGGCGGTGTCCGAACCGGACCGGCCGACCAGGCCGAGCAGGGCCGCGCCGACGGCGAGGATCGCCCGGTCGGCGCCGTCGAACCGGCTGTCCCGCCCGCACACGACGAGATGCGACGCGGTCGCCTGCGGGTACACCGGCTGCGCCACGACATACCCGCCGGTGGCGAGTTCCGTTGTGGCACTGCGGATCCCGGTACCCGCGCGCAAAGTCGCCAGCAGTTCGCGGACCTCTCCCGGCAGCGGTGACGGCGCGTCGTGCGCCGCTGCGGCGACGTCGTCCGCGCCGACCATCGCGACCCAGCCCCGCAACCGCGTGGCGAGCGCGCTCGCCAGCTCGCCCAGCCCGTCACCGGCCGCCCGCGTCAGTGCTTCGCGCGCCGCCGAGATCCGGCGCTGTTCCCGTTGTCCCGCTTCGGTGAGCGCGACCGAGACGGCGCGGCTGATCGCGAGGAACGGCGTCCGCACCGGCACCACGAGCAGCGGCAGGCCGTGCCGGGCACACGACCGGCGCAGCGGTTCCGGGAGCGTCTCGTGCACCGACGGTGTGATCCCGAACCCGAGCGCGGTGATGCCGCTTTCGGCGAGGCGCCGGACGTAGCGGTCGACGTCGCGGGGTTCGCCCGGCAGGTTCACCCCGGCGGTGAGCAGCAGTTCGGCGCCGAGCAGGTACGGCGCGGGATCGCCCAGCTCGCTGACGTGCGCCCAGCGGACCGGCGCGTCGAGCGCCCCGGGCCGCACGGTCTCGCCGACCACGTCGAGCGCCAGTTCCGGATTGCCGGTGACCACCCGTAACGGAATAGTCACCTCGGCGGCCGGGAGTTCGAGCCGCTGGGTCATTTCATCCTCACCTGCCCTCGACAAGGATGAATCATCCCATGCCGGTGGACTGGACGGCGAACCTACGGTGACCCGGACGACAACGCCCCATGACAAGCCAGGGAGGTCACCATGACGGGTGACTACGCGGTGATCGCGCTGTACATCGCGGGCATGCTCGGGGTCGGCTGGTTCGGCCTGCGGCTGGCCAGGACGAAATCCGACTACCTCGTCGCCGGGCGGCGGCTCGGCTGGGTCATGTACTCCGGCACGATGTCGGCGGTCGTGCTCGGCGGCGCGTCCACCGTCGGCGGCGTGAAGCTCGGCTACACCTACGGCATCTCCGGCGCGTGGCTGGTGATCACGATCGGGCTGGGCATCCTCGTACTGCACGCGGTGTTCGCCCGGCGCCTGGTGAAACTGCGCGTCTACACCGTCGGCGAGATGCTCGACCTGCGCTACGGCGGGGCCACCAGCACCATCTCCGGCGTCGTGATGTGGGTCTACACGCTCATGCTGACGGTGACCTCGACGCTGGCCTTCGCGACGATCTTCAAGGTCCTCTTCAACGTCCCGGGCTGGGCCGGGATCGCGATCGGCGGCGCGATCGTGGTGCTGTACTCGGTGCTCGGCGGCATGTGGTCGATCACGCTGACCGACATCGTGCAGTTCGCGGTCAAGACCGTCGGCATCCTGTTCATCCTGCTGCCGGTCGCGATCAGCTCGGCGGGTGGCTTCGGCGAAATGGCGAAACGCCTCGATGCGACGTACTTCGAGTTCACCGCGATCGGCGGCCAGACGATCTTCACCTACGTCCTCGTGTACACCTTCGGCCTGCTCATCGGCCAGGACATCTGGCAGCGGGTGTTCACCGCGCGCACCCCGGCCGTCGCGACCGGCGGCGGCATCGTCTCCGGCGTCTACTGCCTGATCTACGGCCTCGCGGGCGCGCTGATCGGGACGGCCGCGAAGGCGCTTTATCCCGACCTCGGCAGCGCGCAGGACGCGTTCGCCACGATCGTCGAACGCCTCCTGCCGACCGGCGTGCGCGGGCTCGTCCTCGCGGCCGCGCTCTCGGCGATGATGTCGACGGCGAGCGGCGCGCTCATCGCGTGTTCCACGGTCAGCACGTCCGACCTGCTGAGCAAGGTGGGACTGCGCAAGGAAAGCGGCGAGGTGCACCGCAACCGGATCACCACGCTGGTGCTGGGCCTGGCCGCGATCGGCATCGCGATGATCGTCGACGACGTGGTCAACGCGCTCACCATCGCCTACGACATCCTCGTCGGCGGGTTGCTGGTGGCGATCGTGGGCGCGCTGTTCTGGAAGCGCGGTACGCGGCAGGGCGCCTACGCCTCGATGATCGTCGGCACGGTCGTGGTGATCACGTTCATGATCGTCGACGGCGTCGACGCGAACAGCCCGATCTACTGGGGCCTCGGGGCGAGCCTCGTGGTCCACGTCGCCGTCAGCCTGGCCACCCCGAGAACCCCTTCGTCCATTTTGGACACCTGGGCCGCGCGCCTGAACGGCTCCGCGGCCGACGAGGAAACTCCCGCACCACAACGAGAATCAGGAGCACCCAGCAGTGTCTGACACGAGCCCGATCGGCCCCGTCGACTCCTCGCGCGTCCCCCGGTTCGCCGGGTTCGCGACCTTCGCGCGGCTGCCGAGGATCGATCAGGTCGAGCACGCCGACGTCGCCGTCGCCGGGGTCCCGTTCGACTCCGGGGTGTCCTACCGGCCCGGCGCGCGGTTCGGCCCGGCGGCGCTGCGCGAGGCGAGCAGGCTGCTGCGGCCGTACAACCCCGGCCTCGACGTCTCGCCGTTCGCCACCGCGCAGGTGGTGGACGCGGGTGACATCGCGATCAACCCGTTTAACATCGGCGAGGCGATCGAGACCCTGCAGCACGAGGCGGAAAGCCTGACCGCGCAAGGAACCCGGCTGGTCACCATCGGCGGGGATCACACGATCGCGCTGCCGCTGCTGCGGGCCGCGGCGAAACAGCACGGCCCTGTCGCGCTGCTGCACTTCGACGCGCATCTGGACACGTGGGACACCTACTTCGGCGAACCGTACACGCACGGCACCCCGTTCCGGCGGGCGTCGGAGGAAGGAATCCTCGACACCAGCGCGCTTTCCCACGTCGGCACCCGTGGTCCGCTGTACGGGAAGCGGGATCTGGAGGAGGACCGGCGGCTCGGCTTCGGCATCGTCACCTCGGGCGACGTCCTGCGCCGGGGCGTCGCGGAGACGGTCGACGCACTGCGCCAGCGGATCGGTGACCGGCCGCTGTACGTCTCCATCGACATCGACGTGCTCGACCCCGCGCACGCGCCCGGCACCGGCACCCCGGAGGCAGGCGGGATGACCAGCCGCGAGCTGCTGGAGATCCTGCGCGGGCTGCGCGGCCTCAACCTCATCGGCGGCGACGTCGTCGAATTGGCCCCTGCCTACGACCACGCCGAGATCACCGCCGTCGCGGCCTCGCACGTCGCCTACGACCTGGTCAGTCTGCTCGCCCTCGGGAACGACGCGTGACGCGCATCGGGGGCGACGTCGTCGTCGAAACGCTGCGGTCTTTGGGTGCCGACACGGTGTTCGGGCTGCCGGGCCAGCACGCGCTCGGACTGTTCGAGGCGTTGCGGCGCGCGGACGACCTGCGGGTGATCGGCTCGCGGGTGGAGAACAACCTCGCCTTCGCCGCGGACGGGCACGCCCGCGCCCGGCTCGCCGCCGACCCCGAGGGCCCGGTGCCGGTGACGCCGATGATCGTCTCGACCGGTCCCGGCGCGTTGCTCACCCTGTCCTCGCTCCAGGAGTCGCGGGCGGCGTCGGTGCCGGTGCTGGGCATCTCCAGCCAGGTCCCGGTCGCGGGTCTCGGCGGCGGCAGGCACGGGTACCTGCACGAGCTTCCCGACCAGCAGGCGAGTTTCGCCGGAGTCGTCAAATCGGTGCACACGGTCAGGACCGTGAGCCAGATCCCGACGGCGCTGCGGGAGGCGTGGGAGTCCGCGGCCACCGCGCCGTTCGGACCGGTGTGGGTCGAGATCCCGCAGGACGTGCTGCTCGCGCCGGCCTCGCTGCCGCCGATCACCACCGCGAACGCGCGCCCAGCGCCGCTCACGCCGTTGCCCGAACTGGTCGATGAGGCGGCCCGGCTGCTGGACGCGGCGGCGAATCCGGTCATCCTGGCCGGGGGCGGCGCGCTGCGGTCGGGCGCGCGGGCCGAGGTGAAAGCGCTTGCGGAGGCGTTGCGGGCGCCGGTGCTCTCGACGTTCGGCGGCAAGGGCGCCTTCGGCTGGGAGCACGAGCTGTCCGGGCAGTCCTGGTTGGAGGACTGGCATTCCACGGAGTTCCTCGCGGACGCCGACGTGCTGCTGGTGCTCGGCTCCGGGCTCGGCGAGCTGTCCAGCAACTACCGCGAATTCGCCCCGCGCGGGCGAGTCGTGCAGGTCGAGGCCGATCTCGGCAAGCTGGAGTCGAACTACCCGGCACTGGGCCTCCACGCCGACGTCCGGCTGACCGCGGGCGCGCTGCTGGAGCGAGTCCGGTTCCGGCGGGCGGACGGCCGTGCCGAAGCGGCCGTGGCGGAGCTGCTCGGCAAGGTCGAGGCCCGGCTCGACGGCCAGGATCTCGCGACGGAGCGGAAGCTCATCGCCGACCTGCGGGCGGCAGTTCCCGAAGGCACCCAGACGTTCTGGGACATGACGATCGCGGCGTACTGGGCGTGGTCGGCGTGGAATCCCGACGGCGCGCCGATCCACACCGCGCAGGGCGCGGGCGGGCTCGGCTACGGGCTGCCCGGCGCGCTCGGTGGCGCGGCGGCGACCGGCGGCCCGGTGCTCGCGGTGTCCGGCGACGGCGGCGCGATGTACGGCGTCGGCGAGCTGGCCACGGCGGTGCAGCACGGGCTGGACGTGACGTGGCTGATCGTCGACGACGGCGGTTACGGGATCCTGCGCGAATACCTGACGGACACGTTCGGCCGCACCACCGCGACCGAGCTGGCCCGGCCGGACTACGTCGCGCTGGCGAAGTCGTTCGGCGTCCCCGCCGTTCAGGCCACTTTGGACGGTGTCGGCGCCGTGCTGGCCGAGGCGTTGCGGACGCCGGGCCCCAGCGTCGTCGTGCTGCCCGCGCGGCTGAAGATGTTCGCCCCGACCCACCTGGAGAAGTGATGACACACGTGGAGAACTTCGTCGACGGCGCTTCCGCCGCGGCCAAGGGCGTGCTGGAGCTGACCGACCCGGCCACCGGCGAGGTCTTCGGTACCAGCGTCCTTTCCGGACAGTCCGATGTGGATGCCGCGATGGCGGCGGCGGACCGGGCCTTCGCGGTGTGGCGGCGGAGTACCCCGGCTCAGCGTCAGCTCGCG
Organism: Amycolatopsis sp. NPDC059027; assembly: GCF_042739735.1. Lineage (NCBI taxonomy): Bacteria > Bacillati > Actinomycetota > Actinomycetes > Pseudonocardiales > Pseudonocardiaceae > Amycolatopsis > Amycolatopsis sp. NPDC059027. Next base: position 137,426 of record NZ_JBHYIK010000007.1, read on the forward strand.
CTGCTGAAGATCGCCGACGCGCTGGAGGCGCGGGCCGAGGAGTTCGCGGACGCGGAGATCCGCGAGACCGGGAAGATCCGGCAGGTCGTGCTGGCGGAGGAGATCCCGGAGTGCGTGAGCGCGCTGCGGTTCTTCGCCGGGGCCGCGCGGCAACTGGAGGGCACCGGCGCCGGTGAGTACCTTCCCGGCCACACCTCGGTGATCCGGCGCGAGCCGGTCGGCGTCTGCGCGCAGATCGCGCCGTGGAACTACCCGCTGATGATGGCCGTGTGGAAGATCGCGCCCGCGCTGGCCGCGGGCAACACCGTGGTGCTCAAACCCGCGGAGACCACGCCGTCGACCGCGGTACTGCTCGCGACCGTGGCCGCCGAATTCCTGCCGCCCGGCGCGTTCAACGTCCTGTGCGGCGATAGGGACACCGGCCGCGCGCTGGTGCGTCATCCGGTCACCGAGCTGGTCTCGATCACCGGGTCGACCCGCGCCGGGATCGACGTAGCGACCGTGGCCGCGGCCGATCTCAAGCGCACGCACCTCGAACTCGGCGGCAACGCGCCGCTGCTGGTGTTCGACGACGTCGACCTCGCCGAGACCGCGGAAGGCATCGTGGGCGCGGCGTTCTACAACGCCGGGCAGGACTGCACCGCGGGCAGCCGGGTGCTCGTGCACGCCTCGATCCACGACGAGTTCGTCGCGGAGCTGGCCAAGGCCGCCGCCGCGTACACGCCGGGTACGGACTACGGACCGCTCAATTCGCTGGCGCAGTTCGAGCGCGTGCTGGGCCTGCTTTCCCGGCTGCCCGCGCACGCGCGCGTCGAAACGGGCGGCGTGCGGCACGGCGAACGCGGATTCTTCCTCTCCCCCACGGTGATCTCGGGCCTTCGCCAGGACGACGAGATCGTCCAGGAGGAGATCTTCGCGCCGGTGCTCACCGTACAGTCCTTTGTGGATTCGGACGAGGCGCTGGCGCTCGCGAACGGTGTCCCTTATGGACTCGCGTCGTCGATCTGGACCCGCGACCTCGCCCGTGCGACGCGGCTTTCGGGCGAGCTGGACTTCGGCTGCGTGTGGGTCAACACGCACGGGCCGCTGGTCGCGGAAATGCCGCACGGCGGGTTCGGTCACTCCGGACACGGCAAGGACCTCTCCGCCTACTCCTTCGCCGAGTACACCCGCGTCAAGCACGTCATGACCCGTTTCGCCTAGTGCTCCGCCGGAGGTAGCTCGATGAGCGACAAAGTGACCGAAGTGGAGCAGCACGGGATCGCGCCGATCCCGCCCGGGGAACAGACCTCGCGCCCGCGCGACCTGTTCCGGCTGGCCTTCGGCGGGGCGAACACGTTCGCCACGATCATCCTCGGCACCCTGCCCATCGCGTACGGCCTCAGCTTCTGGGCTGCCCTCGCCGCGACGGTCACCGGCGTGGTGCTGGGCGGGCTGGTGCTCTCGCCGATGGCGTTGTTCGGGCCGCTCACCCGGACCAACAACGCCGTGTCGTCCGGCGCGCACTTCGGCGTCGTCGGGCGTTGCGTCGGCTCGTTCCTCTCGCTGCTGACGGCGATCACGTTCTTCGCGATCTCGGTGTGGGTCAGCGGGGACGCCGTCGCCGGTGCGGCACAACGGCTTTTCGGGTTCGACGGCGGAGCCGCGCTGCGCGGGATCGCCTACGGCCTCATCGCGATCGCGACACTCGTGGTGTGTATCTACGGCTATCGGTTCATGCTGCTGATCAACCGCGTCGCCGTCGTGCTGGGCACCGCGATCATGCTCTTCGGCGTCCTCGCGTACGGCGGCTCGTTCGACCCCGGTTTCGCGGGTACCGGCAGCTACGCGCTCGGCTCCTTCTGGCCGACGTGGATCCTCGCGACGCTCACCGTGCTCGCCAACCCGATCTCGTTCGGCGCTTTCCTCGGCGACTGGTCGCGCTACATCTCGGCACGGCACTCCCGCCGCGCGTTGCTCGCCGCGCCGTTCCTCGCGCAGCTGGCGACGTTGCTGCCCTTCGGGTTCGGCATCGCGACGGCGACGCTGGTCGCCGACCCCGGGAACTACATCGCCGGGCTCACCGCGATTTCCCCGCTCTGGTACGCGATTCCGCTCATCGTGGTGGCGTTGATCGGCGGGCTTTCCACCGGCACCACCGCGTTGTACGGGACCGGGCTGGACTTCAGCTCGATCTTCGTGCGGCTCAGCCGGGTGCAGGCGACCGTCCTCATCGGATCGTTGAGCGTCGTGTTCATCTTCGTCGGCAACTTCGTGCTCGACATGGTGTCCAGTATCAACGCCTTCGCGACGCTGATCGTGCTGTGCACGTCGCCGTGGATGGTGATCATGATGATCGGCTTCGCGCAGCGGCGCGGCTTCTACGATCCGGACGATCTGCAGGTGTTCAACCAGGGCCGCAAGGGCGGGCGTTACTGGTTCCACCGCGGGGTGAACTGGCGCGCGATGGCGGCGTGGATCCCGGCGACCACGCTCGGCCTGCTGACCGCGAACACCCCGATGATCGCCGGGCCGCTGCGCGGCATCGCGGGCGGCGTCGACATCAGCCTCGTGGTCACCCTGTGCACGGCCGCGCTCGCCTACCCGCTTCTGACGCGGCTGTTCCCGGAACCCCGGGAGGTCTTCGGCCCCGATGCCGTGAAGGACTCCTTACCGGCAGTGGGCGCCGTCCAGCCCTGAGGAATGGCGAAGGCGGGCCCGCGGCACCGTGTCCCGAACGAGGCGCAGGGGGCGTTCACCGTCGCGAACGGAGCGTTCGGGACATGCGGGACGGCGCGCCGGGAGCCGGACCACCCAGGGACGCCCTTGTCGCACCCCCCGCGAAGGGCCGTGAAGGACGCCTTACCGGCGCTCGACGCCGGTAAGGAGTCCTTCACGGACGCCGGGTACTCCACTCGGCCGAAGCAGGGGTGTAGCGGGCACCACCGGGGCGGGTCGAGCCTGCTGAACCCGGGGCCCGGGTGCTGTCGGCATGGTCACGCACCGGCCGGATTCCTAGCCTGGTGACGACCGATGGCCACCGTGGCCATGGTGTTCACCAGGAGGAAATCCTTGCGAGTCAAGGGATTGAGGCAGATCGCGCTCGGCGCGACACTGGCGGCCGGCGCCGGGATCGCCGGGACCGGGATCGCGGTGGCCGACACAGCCGAGGCCCGGCAACCGGGACTGGACCGCTACCACCACCAGCGCGTCGACTGGAAAGCCTGTGGCGACAAGGATCTCGACGCGGCGGGAGCCCAGTGCGCCGACGTCACAGTGCCGCTGGACTACTCCCGGCCCGGTGGCCGCACCATCACCGTGGCGATCTCCCGGCTCAAGGCGACCGACACCAGGAACCGCCGTGGCATCATGCTCTCCAACCCCGGTGGGCCCGGTGGCTCCGGGCTCGGCATGATGCTGGACGTCCGGAAGGCGATGACCGCCGACGTCGCGTCCCGCTACGACCTGATCGGCATGGACCCCCGGGGCATCGGCCGCTCGACCCCGGTCGACTGCGGCTGGCCGGTGGGGACCATGCTCCGCTCGTCCGGGATCGACCGCGCCGGGTTCGACCGCACGGTCCGGCTGGAGGCCGACCTGGCCAAGCGGTGCGCCGCCACCGAAGGCCCGGACATCCGCCAGATCACCACCCGCAACACCGCCCGGGACATGGATGTCGTGCGTGGCGCGCTCGGCGAACGCAAGATCAGCTACTTCGGCTGGTCCTACGGCACCTATCTCGGCGCGGTGTACAGCCAGCTGTTCCCGCAGCGCAGCGACCGGATCGTGCTGGACAGCGCGGTCGATCCCCAGCGCTACGGGGTGGGCATGTTCCAGGCGATGGGCAAACCGAACGAGGCCGCGCTGGACGACTGGGCACAGTGGACAGCGGCCCGCGACGCCGAGTACCACCTCGGCAAAACCGGACCCCAGGTACGAGAGCTGTTCGAGGGCCTGATCCGCGGCGCCGCGAAGTCACCCATCCACCTCGGCGGCTACCAGGTCGACGAGCATCTGCTGCCAATGCTGGCGTTCAGCCCGCTGGCCGATCCCCGGCGCAACGGCGAACTCGCCACCAGTGTGCGGCGGCTCGCCGACGCGGCCGCCGGAAAACCCGTCGAGCCCACCCCGGAGCTGGAGTCCGACCTGCGGTTCGTCACCAAACCGACGCCGGAGACGCAGAACTCCGGGCAGGCCGCCGTCCTGTGCGGGGACGTCGCCGCGCCGCGCGATCCGGAGTGGTACTGGCGCAACATCCAGCGCCACCGCGCCACCCAGCCGGTGTTCGGCGGCTTCGCGAACGGCCCCAGTGCCTGCGCTTCCTGGGCGCGGCCGATCGAACCGCCGACCGACGTGCACAACGCCGTGCCCGCGCTGATCGTGCAGGCCACCGGCGACACCCGCACCGCCTACGACGAGGGCGTCGCGCTGCACAAGGCGATGACCGGCTCGCGGCTGGTGACGCTGCAGGACGTCCGCGTCCACGCCGTCTTCGGCAACTACCCGAACACCTGCGTGGAGAACACCGTCAACGCCTACTTCCGCGACGGCGCCCTCCCCCGCACCGACACCACCTGCCGGGAGAACTGACCTCGGGCAAGTCGATGCCGTTAAGGCCACCTTGCAGGCGTCTGACGCCCGTAAGGTGGCCTTAACGGCATCGGATGACGGCTGGGAAGCGTGCCGATCAGCGGTGGCCGTCTTCCTGGGGGGCGGGTTCGGCGGGGGCGGCGGCACCGAGGCGGCCCGACGCCCATTCGGTGACGCGGCGGGCGACGTCCTGCGCGGTCAGGCCGACGCGGGCGAGCACCTCGTCCCGCGAGCCGAGTTCGTGGAAGTCCTGCGGCACCGCGAGGTCCCGCAGCGGGACGTCGCATTCGGCGTCCCGCAGCAGCGCGGCCAGCGCGGAGCCGAACCCGCCGTGCCGCCCGCTGTCCTCGACCGTCACGACGAGCTTGTGCTGCCCGGCCAGCGCGACCAGCTCCGCGGGCACCGGCAGCACCCAGCGCGGGTCGACGACGGTGACGCCGATGCCCTGATCGGCCAGCCGCCCGGCGGCCGCGAGAGCCAGCTTCGCGAACGCGCCGACGGCGACGAGCAGGACGTCGGTGTCGCACTCTTCCTTCGGCCTGCGCAGCACGTCGACCGTGCCGATCCGCTCGACGGCGGGCACCGACTCGACCACGCCGCCCTTGGAGTAACGCAGCGCCGTCGGCCCGTCCTCGACGGCGATCGCCTCGCGCAGTTCCTCCCGCAGGGTCCCGGCGTCGCGCGGCGCGGCCACCCGCATCCCGGGCACCATGCCGAGCAGCGAGAGGTCCCACATGCCGTGGTGGCTCGGGCCGTCCGGGCCGGTGATCCCGGCGCGGTCGAGGACAAGGGTGACCGGCTGCCGGTGCAGCGCGACGTCCATCAGCACCTGGTCGAACGCGCGGTTGAGGAACGTCGAGTACACGGCGACGACCGGGTGCATCCCGCCCATGGCGAGCCCGGCGGCCGAGGTGACCGCGTGCTGTTCGGCGATGCCGACGTCGTACCAGCGGTCCGGGTAGGCCTTGGCGAACTTCTCCAGCCCGGTCGAGCGCAGCATCGCCGCGGTGATCGCGACGACGTCGGGGCGCTCGGCGCCGATCTTCACCAGCTCGTCGCCGAACACGCCGGTCCAGCTGGGGCCCTTCACCGGCGGCAGGCCGGTCTCCGGGTCGATCGGGTCGGTCTGGTGCATCTGGTCGGCCTGGTCGCTGACCGCCGGGGCGTAGCCGTGCCCCTTCTCGGTCACGACGTGCACGATCACCGCGCCACCGAAGCTCTGTGCGCTGTGGAAGGCCTTCTCCAGCGCGACGACGTCGTGCCCGTCGACCGGGCCGAGGTACTTCAGGCCGAGGTCGGAGAACATCGCCTGCGGGCTGAGCGCGTCCTTGATCCCCGCCTTCGCCGCGTGCAGCGCGGCGTAGATCGGCTTGCCCACCACCGGGGTGCTCTTGAGGATTTCCTTGCCACCGTCGAGAAAACGCTCGTAGCCGGGCTGCAGCCGCAGCGACGCGAGGTGATCGGCGAGCCCGCCGATCGTCGGCGAGTACGACCGGCCGTTGTCGTTGATGACGATGACGACCGGGCGCTCGCGGTGCGCGGCGATGTTGTTCAGCGCCTCCCAGCACATGCCGCCGGTCAGCGCGCCGTCGCCGACCACGGCGATCGCGTGCCGCGGTTCGCCGCCGGCGAGCGCGAACGCCTTCGCCAGTCCGTCCACATAGGACAGCGCGGTCGAGGCGTGGCTGTTCTCCACGAGGTCGTGCTCACTCTCCGCACGCGCCGGGTAGCCGGTGACGCCGCCCTGCTGACGGAGCAGATCGAAACCGGGATGGCGGCCGGTGACGATCTTGTGCACGTAGGACTGATGGCCGACGTCCCAGACGATCGCGTCGCGCGGGGAGTCGAAGACCCGGTGCAGCGCCAGTGTCAGCTCGACCACGCCGAGGTTGGGGCCGAGGTGGCCGCCCGCGAGCCGTACCTTGTCGACGAGGAAGTCCCTGATCTCGGCGGCGAGCTCGTCGAGATCCTCGACACTCATCCGCTTCAGGTCCGCGGGTCCGTGCACGGACTCCAGCATCCTCACCACTCCCACACTCCTGTCCCACAGTGCCTGTCCACGGCGGTCCGGCCAAGTCTACGGACGCCCGCCACAGGGCCGCCTTCGCCTGCGGTCCGTACCACACGTCAGACGATCACGAACCGCCGCCCGATGGTGTGAACAACCTCTCGCGCGCCAGGTGGCGGTCACCCGCTGTGGTCGTAATAATCGCCTTTCGGACGCGTAAGGAAGAGCCGAAGTAGGAGAGGCTTGATGGCGGATTTTTTCATCGGTGGCGAATGGGTCGACGCCCGTGACGGGGGACGACGCGAGATCCGGTGCCCCGCGGACGGTTCACTGGTCGCCGAGGTCGCGGAGGGGACCCGGGAGGACACCGAGGCCGCGATCGCCGCCGCCCGCCACGCCTTCGACCACGGACCGTGGCCGTCGACCCCGGCGGCCTCGCGCGGCGACCTGTTGCTGCGCGCGGCGGATCTGCTGGACCGCGACACCGAGGTGTTCGCGCGCGCGGAGTCGCTGGACACCGGCAAGCGGATCGTCGAAAGCCGCTACGACATGGCCGACATCGCCGCGTGCCTGCGGTACTTCGGCAAGCTCGCCGCGAACGACGCGGGCCGTGTCGTCGACACCGGCTCGCCGGACTCGTTCAGCCGGATCGTGCACGAGCCGGTCGGCGTCTGCGGGCTGATCACGCCGTGGAACTACCCGCTGCTGCAGACCATCTGGAAGGTCGCCCCCGCGCTCGCGGCGGGTAACACCTTCGTGCTCAAGCCGAGCGAGCTGACCCCGCACACGTCGATCCTGCTGATGAAGCTGCTCACCGAGGCCGGGCTCCCGGCCGGGGTCGCGAACCTCGTCCTCGGCGCCGGGCCGCAGGCGGGCGCGCCGCTGTCCGAGCATCCGGACGTCGACCTGGTGTCCTTCACCGGCGGGCTCGCCACCGGGAAGATCATCGCCGCGAACGCCGCGGCGACGGTGAAGAAGGTCGCGCTGGAACTCGGCGGCAAGAACCCGAACGTCGTGTTCGCCGACGCCGACTTCGAGACGGCCGTCGACTACGCCCTCACCGCGGTGTTCCTGCACTCCGGGCAGGTCTGTTCGGCGGGCGCGCGGCTGATCGTGCAGGAGGAGTGGCACGACCGATTCGTCGACGAGCTGGTGCGGCGGGCCGAGAAGATCCGCCTCGGCGGGCCGTTCGACGAGAACGCCGAGACCGGGCCGCTCATCTCGGCGGCGCATCGGGAGAAGGTCGAGCGCTACGTCGCGACCGCGATCGCCGAGGGCGCCGTGCTGCGCACCGGTGGGAAGCGCCCGGGCGACGAGGCGCTCGCCGACGGCTTCTACTACCTGCCAACCATCCTCGACCAGGTGAAACAGGGCACGACCGCGGTGATCGACGAGTCGTTCGGCCCGGTGCTCACGGTCGAGACGTTCACCGACGAGGACGACGCCGTCCGCATCGCCAACGACACCCACTACGGGCTCGCGGGCGCCGTGTTCACCTCCGACGCCTCCCGCGCACAACGCGTCGCGAACCGGCTGCGGCACGGCACGGTGTGGATCAACGACTTCCACCCCTACCTGCCGCAGGCCGAGTGGGGCGGCTACAAGCAGTCCGGCTTCGGCCGCGAGCTGGGCCCGACCGGGCTCGCCGAGTACGTCGAGGCCAAGCACATCTACCAGAACCTGAAGCCCGCGCCGCAGCGGTGGTTCTCGGGGTGAGGACACCGCGTCGTCCGATCGTGATCAACCGAAAGGACCAGCAGCGTGAGCACCGACACCGGTGACCGTGAACTGTCGGAATTCGGCTACACCAACCAACTGAAGAGAACACTCGGCAGCTTCCACACGTTCGCCGCGGGCATCAGCTACATCTCCGTGCTCACCGGCGTGTTCCAGCTGTCCTACCTGGGGATCTCCCAGGGCGGCCCGGCCTACTGGTGGTCGTGGCCGATGGTCTTCGCGGGCCAGCTGATGGTCGCGCTGAGCTTCGCCGAGCTGGCCGCGCACTATCCCGTCGCAGGGTCCGTCTACAACTGGGCCAAGCTGCTTACTCTGGGGTCAAACCCCAGGCCCCAGCCGGGGGGCAAGCCCCCCGGACCCCCCAAAAACTCCCCGTTGGCGTGGCTCGCGGGCTGGATGATGCTGCTCGCGTCGATCGTCTCGATCTCCGCGACCGCGCTCGCCTACCAGCGGACGCTGCCGCAGATCGCGTCGTTCTTCCAGTTCATCGGCGACGGATCGGGCACCAGCGACGCGGCCAACGGCGTCCTGCTGGCCACCGTGCTGATCGTGTTCACCACGCTGGTCAACGCGTTCGGCGTCAAGCTGATGGCGCGGATCAACAGCGCCGGGGTGTTCATCGAGCTGCTGTTCGCCGTGCTGCTCATCGTGTTCCTCGCGTTCCACTTCGTGCGCGGCCCCGAGGTCGTGACCGAGACCAACGGGACGGGCGCGCAGCACGCGGGCGGCTACCTCGGCGCGTTCCTCATCGCGGCCATCGCCTCGTCGTACGTCATGTACGGCTTCGACACCGCGGCATCGCTCGGCGAGGAGTCGGTGGACCCGCACCGCAACGCGCCCAAGGCGATCCTGCGCGCGCTGATCGCGTCGTTCCTGCTGGGCGGGCTGATCATCCTGTTCGCGCTGATGGCCGTCGGGAACATCCAGGCCCCCGAACTCGGCACGATCGGCCTGCAGTTCGTCCTCACCGACGCGCTCGGCCCGGCGATCGGCCGGATCTTCCTGTTCGTGGTCTTCGTGGCGATCACCGTGTGCGTGCTGGCGGTGCACACCGCCGCGATCCGGATCGCGTTCGCGATGGCGCGGGACAACGCGCTGCCGGGCGGGTCGAAGCTCGCGAAGGTCAACAAGAAGACCGGCACGCCGGTGCTGCCCGCGATCGTGATCGGCCTGATCGCGATCGTGCTGCTGCTGGTGAACATCAACTCCTCGCAGATCTTCTCCGCGGTCACCAGCCTGGCGATCATCCTGATCTACCTCGCCTACCTGCTGGTGACGGTCCCCCTGCTGATCAAGCGCATCCGCGGCGAATGGCCGCGCAAGGACGCGCCGAAGGGCCGGTTCTCGCTCGGGAAGTGGGGCCTGCCGGTCAACGTCCTCGCCGTGCTGTGGGGCGTCGCGATGCTGATCAACCTGGCCTGGCCGCGCAACGAGATCTACAACGCCACCCCGCCGTACCACTGGTACCTCCAGTGGATCTCGGTGCTGTTCGTCGCGGTCTTCGGCGGCGGTGGCTTCGCCTACTACTGGTTCGTGCAGCGGCACAAGATCGGCGTGCTCGCCGACCACGCCGCGCATGCGGCCGGATCCACGCCTGACAAGGAGGCTTCGCAGTGACAGCGGCAGAGTTCGACTACATCGTCGTCGGTGGCGGAACGGCGGGCTCGGTGGTCGCCGCGCGACTGTCCGAGGACCCGGACGTCACGGTATGCCTGCTCGAGGCCGGACCGTCCGATGTGGACGATCCGGCGATCCTCGAGCTGACGAAGTGGATGGCGTTGCTGGAATCCGGGTACGACTGGGACTACCTGGTGGAACCGCAGGAGTCCGGGAACTCGTTCCTGCGGCACGCGCGGGCGAAGGTGCTCGGCGGCTGTTCCTCGCACAACTCGTGCATCGCGTTCTGGGCCCCCGCCGAAGACCTCGACGAATGGGCGTCACTCGGCCTGCCCGGCTGGTCGGCGAAGGACGTTTTCCCGCTGTACCAACGCCTTGAGGCCAACGACGGCCCCGGCGAGCACCACGGCCGCTCCGGTCCGGTGACGATCCGTTCGGTACCGCCGCGCGACCCCGCCGGCGTCGCGATGCTCCAGGCGTGCGAGCAGGCGGGCATCCCGACGACCGAGTTCAACTCCGGCAAGACCGTGACCCACGGCGCGAACTGGTTCCAGATCAACGCGCGCGAGGACGGCACGCGGTCCTCGGCGTCGGTGTCCTATCTGCACCCGATCCTGGGCAAGCGGCCCAACCTCGAGGTGCGGACCGGGGTGCGGGCCAAGCACCTGACCTTCGAGGGCAAGCGCTGCACCGGCGTCGAGTACCTGGCGCCGGATCTGATCCACGGCGTGCAGCTGAAGGCGCGTCGCGAGGTGATCGTGTCCGCGGGCGCGATCGACACCCCGAAGCTGCTGATGCTCTCGGGCATCGGGCCCGCCGCGCATCTGCGCGAGGTCGGCGTGGACGTGCTGGTCGACTCCCCCGGCGTCGGCGAGAACCTGCAGGATCACCCCGAGGGCCTGATCCAGTGGGACGCGCTGCAGCCGATGGTCTCCGAGTCCACGCAGTGGTGGGAGATCGGCATCTTCACCACCACCGAGGACGGGCTGGACCGGCCGGACCTGATGTTCCACTACGGCTCGGTGCCCTTCGACCTGAACACGCTGCGCTACGGGTACCCGACGACGGAGAACGGTTTCTGCCTGACCCCGAACGTCACCCGTTCCCGGTCGCTGGGAACCGTCCGGCTGCGGACGCGGGACTACCGCGACAAGCCGAAGGTCGACCCGCGGTACTTCACCGACGAGCACGACATGCGGGTCATGACCTACGGCATCAAGCTCGCGCGCAAGATCGCCGAACAGCCCGCGCTGGACGAATGGGCCGGTATCGAGCTCTCGCCGGGCAAGGACGTCCGGACCGACGACGAGATCGCCGACTACCTGCGCAAGACGCACAACACCGTGTACCACCCCTCGTGCACCGCGAAGATGGGCGGCGACGACGATCCCCTGGCCGTGCTGGACGCCCGGCTGCGCGTGCGCGGCGTCGAGGGACTGCGGGTCGCCGACGGGTCCGCGATGCCGTTCCTCGTCGCGGTGAACCCCTGCATCACCACGATGGCGATCGGCGAGAAGTGCGCCGATCTGCTCAAAGAGGACGCCCGCGGCTGACGCGGCTGTCGTGTCCCGAACGACGCGCAACGGACGCTGAACGTCCCGAACGCGCCGTTCGGGACACTCTCGTGCGGCGAGACATCACGAGCCGAAACGTCTCCCCATTCCCGGTGATCGGGTGAATGCCCCGCAAGGGCGCTTGTACCGGAGTACGCGACAGCGCACAACGGTCCGAAAGTCGGGAAACGCCACCCTTACGTCCACAATAAGGCGTACATTCGTCATTCCCTTTCCGACCTAGACCAATCCGTGACACTTTGGTTTCCGGAAAGGGATCAGACTCCCCCGGTGCGGGTTTACGATCCGGCGCAACGCGCGCACCGCACTTGGGGAAAGGCAGCACCGGCCCGTGGCTCCACCGACAATCCAGCCCCTGCTCCATCCGGCGTATTCCGAGCACCTTCCTCGCCGGATCGTCCAGCCGAGCAGGGTGATCACGACATGACCGGCTTTCTCCTCCGCCGCTTCGTGAACTACCTGGCGTTATGCCTGGTGGCGACGTTCGCGGCGTTCTCGCTGGCCTCGCTGGCGTTCAGCCCGCTGGACGACCTGAAACTCCGCAACCCGCCGCCGCCACAGGCGACAATCGACGCGAAAGCCGCGGAACTGCATCTCAACCTGCCGATTCCGGAACGTTTTTTCGTCTGGCTCGGCGACGTACTCCACGGTAATTTCGGCCGCACGGTCACCGACCAGGCCATCACCGACGAACTGTTCCGCCGGATGGGGGTGAGCCTGCGGCTGTTCCTCCTCGGCATCACCATCGGCATCGTCATCGGGGTGCTGGTCGGCGTGGTCAGCGCCATCCGCCAGTACAAGATCAGCGACTACCTCGCCACGACGTTCTCGTTCGTGGTGCTGTCCACCCCGGTGTTCGTCATCGCGACCGTGCTCAAGGCCGGTGCCCAGTCCGTCAACGACAACGTCCTCGGCGGCTACCAGTTCTTCATCGTCCAGGGCGAGACCAGCGGCATCGAGGGCGGCTTCGGCGACGTGCTGCTCGACCGGCTGCAGCACATCATCGTGCCCACGCTGGCGATCGTGCTGACGCAGGTCGCCTACTACAGCCGTTACCAGCGCTCGGCGATGCTCGACGTCCTCGGGTCGGACTTCCTCCGCACCGCGCAGGCCAAGGGCCTCACGCGCCGGAGGGCGTTGTTCAAGCACGGGCTGCGCACCGCGCTGATCCCGATGGCGACGCTGTTCGCGTTCGGCTTCGGCCTGCTGATCACCGGCGGCATCTTCACCGAGAAGATCTTCGGCTGGTACGGCATGGGCGACTGGCTGGTCACCGGGATCCAGAAGCAGGACACGAACATCGTGGCCACGGTGACCCTGTTCATCGCCGTCTGCGTGCTGCTCGCGGGCTGGCTCGCCGACGTGCTGTACGCGCTGCTCGACCCGAGGGTGAGGATCCGATGACCGAACCGTCTCCCGCCCCCGGGGCCGCGTCCGGGCGCGGAAAGCTGGTGCTGCGGCGCTTTCTGCGCAACCGGCTCGCCGTCACCGCGGTCGCCGTGATCGTGCTGTTCTACGTGGCCGCGTTCACCTACACCTGGTACTCGCCGTGGGCGTACGACCAGCTGGACCCGGCCGCGAACCTGATGCCGCCGGACGGCACCCACTGGTTCGGCACCAACCAGATCGGCGGGGACATGTTCGCGCAGACCATGCGCGGGCTGCAGAAGTCGCTGACGATCGGCCTGCTGGCCGCGCTGTTCTCCACCGGCGTGGCCTCGATCGTGGGTGCCGCCGCCGGCTACTTCGGCGGCTGGGTGGACCGGGTCGCGATGTGGGTCGTCGACCTGCTGCTGATCCTGCCGCCGTTCCTGATCATCTCGATCCTCTCGCCGGCGTTCCGCGGCAAGACCTGGTTCATCCTGGTCGGGCTGATCGCGCTGTTCCAGTGGATGATCACCGCGCGCATGGTCCGCGGGATGACACTGACCCTGCGCGAGCGCGAGTTCGTCAAGGCCGCGCGGTTCATGGGCCAGCCCGCCGGGCGCATCATCGCCAAGCACATCGTGCCGAACATGGCCTCGCTGCTGATCATCGACGCGACCATCAACGTCGGCGTCGCGATCATCACCGAGACCTCCCTGTCGTTCTTCGGTTTCGGCGTCCAGGCACCCGACGTCTCGCTCGGCACCCTGATCGCGAACGGCTCGGACGCGGTCCGCACGTTCCCCTGGCTCTTCTACATCCCCGCGGCGTTCCTCGTGCTCACCGTGCTCGCGGTGAACTTCGCGGGTGATGGCCTGCGCGACGCGCTCGACCCGTCGTCGGCCCGTTCCCGCCGCCGGGAACGCAAGCGCATCGCCGCCACCACACAGTCCACTCCGGACTCCGAGATCGCCCCCGCTGGAGCTGTGACATGACCACCACCCCACCCCTGGACACGGCCGCGCCCGTGCTGGAGGTGTCGGGCCTCGACGTCTCCTTCCCGTCGGAATCCGGCCGCGTGCACGCCGTGCGCGGACTGTCCTATCAGGTCGCCGCGGGCGAGGTGCTCGGCATCGTCGGCGAATCCGGCTCCGGCAAGTCCGTGTCCTCCCTCGCCGTCATGGGGCTGCTGCCCCCGCAGGCACGGATCTCCGGCTCCATCCGGTTCCGCGGCACGGAAATCATCGGCCGGTCCGACACCGAACTGTCGAAGCTGCGGGGCAAGAAGATCGCGATGGTCTTCCAGGACCCGCTGTCGGCACTCACCCCGGTGTACCCGGTGGGCGCCCAGATCGCCGAAGCGCTGCTCGTGCACGGCAAGGGCGTGGTGACCAAGGAGCAGGCGAACCGCCGCGCCGTCGAACTGCTCGACCTGGTCGGCATCCCGAACGCCGCCCAGCGGGCCAAGGCGTTCCCGCACGAGTTCTCCGGCGGGATGCGCCAGCGCGCGGTGATCGCCATCGCGATCGCCAACGACCCCGACCTGATCATCGCCGACGAGCCGACCACCGCACTGGACGTCACGGTGCAGGCGCAGGTCCTCGAGGTGCTGAAGACCGCGCAGGAGGTGACCGGCGCGGGGATCGTGATCATCACGCACGACCTCGGCGTCGTCGCCGGGTTCGCCGACCGGCTGATGGTGATGTACGCCGGGCGCGCCGTCGAACAGGGCCCGGTCGACACGCTCTACGCCGAGCCGCGGATGCCTTACACACTGGGACTTCTCGGTTCCATCCCCCGCGTCGACGCGCACGAGAAGCAGCCGCTGGTGCCCATCGAGGGCCAGCCGCCGTCGCTGGTGGAACTGCCCGGCGGGTGCCCGTTCGAGCCCCGCTGCCCGCTGGCCGCCGACGCCTGCCGGGAAACCGAACCCGCCCTGATCACCATCACGCCCGGCTCGCCGGACGCGGTGGTCGACACCGCGCACCGGGCGGCCTGCCTGCGCATCGACGAGGTCTCCGCCCATCACGCCGACGCCGCGGAGGTCTACGGCGCCGAGGTCGTCGCCCAGGCCCCCGCCGCCCGGATCCCGCGCTCCGAGCGCGACACCGTGCTCGACGTGCGTGACCTCGTGAAGCACTACGCGGTCACCAAGGGATCGGTGTTCAAGCGCAAGGCGGGCACCGTGCGCGCGGTCGACGGGGTGAGCTTCGACATCGTCGAGGGTGAGACGCTGGGCCTGGTCGGCGAGTCCGGCTGCGGGAAATCCACCACGCTGATGGAAATCCTCGACCTCGCCATGCCGTCCGGCGGCACGGTCGCCGTGCTCGGCAAGGACGTCGCCACGCTGACCGCGAAGGAACGCAAGGGCATCCGCCGCGATCTGCAGGTCGTCTTCCAGGACCCGATGGCCGCGCTGGACCCGCGGATGCCGGTCGGCGACATCATCGCCGAACCGCTGCGGGTGCACGGGCACTCGCGAGACGCGATCGACCGGCGGGTCCCGGAGCTGCTCGGCCTCGTCGGGCTGCGCCCCGAGCACGCCGACCGCTACCCGGCCGAGTTCTCCGGCGGCCAGCGCCAGCGGATCGGCATCGCCCGCGCGCTGGCGCTGGAGCCCAAGCTGATCGTGCTCGACGAGCCGGTGTCCGCATTGGACGTTTCGATCCAGGCGGGCGTGATCAACCTGCTCGACGAGCTGAAGGCGAAGCTTGGGCTGTCGTACCTCTTCGTGGCGCACGACCTTTCCGTGGTGCGGCACATCGCGGACCGGGTCGCGGTGATGTACCTCGGCAAGGTCGTCGAGATCGGCGACGTGCACACGGTTTTCGAGGCCCCGCAACACCCCTACACCCAGGCGTTGCTGTCGGCGATCCCGATCCCCGACCCGGTCAAGGAACGCGAGCGCGCCCGCATCATCCTCACCGGCGACCTGCCCAGCCCGGCCGACCCGCCGTCGGGCTGCCGGTTCCGGACCCGGTGCTTCGTGTTCACCCAACTGTCCGAAGAGGACAAACAGCGGTGCGTCGAGCTGGAACCCCCGCGTGCGGCCAAGGCCGACGACCACGACGTCGCCTGCCACTACGCCAAGACCCGTGAAGTCGTGTAGCCACACATCCGTTTGGCAGCACACCCGAAAGGAAGGCACCGCATGAATCGACGGAGAATGGCCGCACTCGTCACGCCACTCGCCGTTCTGGGGCTGGCCCTGTCCGCGTGCAGCGGGGGCACCGGCAACAAACCCGGGCTGGCCGACGCCGGCAACCAGGCCGTGAAGACGGCCGACATCAACGAGACGCCGCTGGACAAGGTCAAGGACGGCGGCGACTTCAAGTGGCCGATCGACCAGCTGCCGGACAACTGGAACCAGAACCAGCTCGACGGCACACAGCTGGACGGGCAGAA
Organism: Amycolatopsis sp. NPDC059027; assembly: GCF_042739735.1. Classification (NCBI taxonomy): domain Bacteria; kingdom Bacillati; phylum Actinomycetota; class Actinomycetes; order Pseudonocardiales; family Pseudonocardiaceae; genus Amycolatopsis; species Amycolatopsis sp. NPDC059027. Next base: position 153,701 of record NZ_JBHYIK010000007.1, read on the forward strand.
CATGTTCGGCGCGATCTTCCCGTACATCTTCCCGCAGAACGCCGACGCCACGGTGTCGGAGAATCCGAACTACGTCACCTCGGTCAAGCTGATCAGCACCGACCCGCAGGTGATCGAGTACAAACTCAACCCGAAGGCCAAGTGGAGCAACGGCAGGCAGTTCTCCTGGGAGGACTTCGCCGCGCAGGCCAAGGTGCTCAACGGCAAGGACCCCGCGTACCTGGTGTCGCAGACCACCGGCTACCAGGACATCGCCAAGGTCGAGAAGGGCACCGACGACCAGGATGTCAAGGTCACCTTCGCGAAGAAGTTCGCCGAGTGGAAGTCCCTGTTCTCCCCGTTCTATCCCAAGGAACTCAACGCCGACGCGGAGACGTTCAACAAGGCGTGGGCACAGAGCCCGGCGATCACCGCGGGTCCGTTCAAGGTCCGCAGCATCGACCAGACCGCGAAGACGGCGGTCTTCGAACGTGACCCGAACTGGTGGGGCGAGAAGCCGAAGCTGGACACCGTCACGTACAAGAAGGTCGAACGGCCCGCCCAGGCCGACGCCTTCGCCAACGGGCAGATCGACTTCTACAACCTGAACAACGACATCAACGCCTTCAAGCGCGCACAGGCCGACCCGAACACGGTCGTCCGGCAGTCCAGCTACCCGGACTACACGCACCTGACCTTCAACGGCGCCCCGTCGTCGGTTCTCGCCGACAAGGATCTGCGGCTGGCGATCACCAAGGGCATCGACACCGTGACGATCAGCAAGGCGATCCTCGGCCAGATGCAGAAGGACACCAAACCGCTCGGCAACCACGTCTACCTCAAGGGCGCCAAGGAATACGCCGACAACTCGGGCCCCTACGCGTTCAACGCCGAGACGGCCAAGCAGGAGCTGGACAAGCTCGGCTGGAAGCAGGCGGGTGAACTCCGGGGCAAGGACGGCAAGGAGCTCAAGCTCCGGCTGGTCATCCCGGCCAACACCCCGATCAGCCAGCAGGCCGCGCAGCTGATCCAGTCCCAGCTGAAGCCCCTCGGCGTCGGCATCGACATCCAGGCCGTGCCCTCGACCGAGTTCTTCAAGCAGTACGTCTACGTCGGCAACTTCGACCTGACGGTCTTCCGGTGGATCTCCACCGCGTTCCCGATCGCGGGCGGCCAGGGCATCTACTACCTGGACCCGAAGAACATCGGCCAGAACTACGGCCACATCGGGAGCGACAAGCTCAACCAGCTCTACGACAAGGCGGCCCAGGAGCTGGACGACACCCAGCGGGCGAAGGACCTCAACGAGGCCGACCAGGAGACCTGGGCGCTCGGCCACCAGCTGCCGATCTTCCAGTCGGTCGGGGCGTTCGCGGTCCGCAAGACCGTGGCGAACTACGGTTCCCCCGGCTTCGCGAACCAGCCCTACGACTACCCGAAGATCGGCTTCCTCAAGTAACACCCGGTTCCGGGGGGGGGGGGGGGGGGCCCCCCCCCCCCCCCGGCCCGCCCCCCCCCCCCCCCCCCGCCGGGTCCAAAATAAAAAATTAGGGGGCGCGGCCCCGCGGGGGGCAACCCCGGGGGCC